>SKMT01000387.1 GCA_007120915.1 Myxococcales bacterium
GATTGGTCACACGCCGAAATGCCTCGGCACTCGATGAACACTTCACAGTTTCTGCCACCGATTTTGCAGATGAAAACTTCCTGTTTAACCCATCGTTAGCAATCCCGGAGACCATCAACCTGGACGATCATCTCTTCGATTCCGGCGACGCCTGGTTTCCCGGAGGTACCTGGTTTCCCGGAGGCACCTGGTTTCCCGGGGGCACCTGGTTTCCCGGAGGCACCTGGTTTCCCGACGGAGAACTGGTCGGTTCCGGTGGTCTCTTCAGTGATACGGAGACACTTGCCGCAACAGAGCTGTTCGACCCCGAACACTTCGAGATCGACGACTTTGAACACTTCGGTGCCGACGACGTCTCCTTTCCCGGAGGCACCTGGGCCGAAGGCGGTGAATTTTTCCCCGGTGGCGCCATCGGACCCTTCTCTCCGGCGGCCGCCGGGATGAGCGAAGACGATGTCTTCGCCGTCGCCGCAGTCACCGGCGGCGCCGAAATCGACGGCAACATCGAAGCCGGCATCGACGCCGAGGACACCGGCATGATCTTGCACGACGTCACCGTATCGGGCACCGAACAGTTGCTCGGCGACGACCTCAACTTCCTGACGATCCCCGACCCCGCCCCCGGCATCTCCGCCACCGACACCCCCTTCGCCCATATCGGCAACGCCGATGTCTCGCACAACGCCGGAAGCGGCGTGTTCGCCACCGGCCATCGCGCCATCAGCGACGACGGTGACGCCGGCCCCCGCCCCATCGGCAGCACCCTCATCCAAAACTCCCAGATCACCTCCAACGACTTCGGCGGGGTAGTGTTGTGGGACGACGAACCCGCCTCTCTTGCCGACTCCGGCATGGCCTCAGTGCTCGACACGATGGTGGTGCTCAACCGCGCTGCGGGGCTGGTGGCCGACGGCATTGACCTGCGGGCTATCAACTCCGACTTCAGCTACTCCCTTTCGCTCACCGACGACAACGAGGCAGGCGACGGCATGCAACTCAGAGACGTCGGCGGAGAGATGGCAATCAACACCTTCTTCGGCAACGACCGCTGGGGATGTCTCGCCGACGGAGACAAGCTTCGCGACAGCATGTGGGCGGCCATCGACGGTGGAGACAACCACTGGGGTACCGACGGCTGGATGGATCGTTCTGACGAAGAGATGATCACCGACTACGATCGCGGCGACTTCGAGCTCTCATCACTATCGGATCCGTGACATTCAGAGGGCCCGCGGCGGGGCAAATTGACATCCTCCGCCCCACCGCGGCGCCTACTTCCCGACGTCGCACAGGGCGCTGAACATCTGCGAGACGTCTTCTACAGGATGGGCTTTGACGACCGCGACATCGTCGCTTTGTCCGGTGGCCACACCGTCGGCCGGGCCCACAAAGTACGAAGCGGTTACGACGGCCCCTGGACGCACAACAACCATCGAAAATGACGACGGACTCGATGTGGCCACCCTGGCCGAACCGTACGACAAGCCGCAGATCCTGCAGATGATTCAAGAATCGGCCAAACCCCCTCAGCCAGTGGCGTGACCGATGCTGCTGCGCACCATGAGCCCCCCACACAATCACCCCGTTATGCCGTTCAAAAACACCGGTTCAGTGGGGCGGGAGGACGAGGGGGAGAGGTTTCGGGCCCCGGAGGCTGTGTGAGTGGTGGGACGTGCCGCAGGTGCTAGGGTTTCGGCTGCGCGTACCGCTGCAGTGGCATCGGCCCGGGGCGCGATGACAGCGCCACTTGCTTCGCTGCCGCTCATCATGGCGCCTGGGGATGTCATCGGCTCCAACGGGGAAGGGGTTTGTCAGAGCGGGGCGAACACCGGAAATATTGGAGCCGATGACATCCCCAGGCCGCGCGAGGAGCACATGCGACGAAGCGTGGCTGTCATCGCACACGGCAATTCGTGTGGGCACGGCTGATGGGGGAGAGGCTCGAAGGTTGTAACTGCCGCACATCTGCGATCAGTGTCCCCACCAAAACCTCATATACGATCGCAAGTTACAGGCTTAACCGAACCCAGATTGCCCCCTACAATACCTGAGATGTTCCTGCTGTGTGATGCTTTGTCTTTGAGGTCTCTATGTTCGATCCCCGCCGCCTGGCGTTGTGTGCTGCCCTGTTGATGCTGTTCTGTTCCTCCGGTGCGACAGCCGACGAATCGAACACCGAAGCGTCGGTGTCGCTGCAGCCCGGCGATGGGTTGCGGATCGTCGGCGCCGACGACCAGTACTCACTGCAGGCGCGGGGGTATTTTCAGTTGTACTACGACTTCCGCGCCACCGACGGGGAGCCAGATCACAGCTCGATGTCATTTCGCCGGCTTCGCGCCGACATTCGTGGCCACGCTTTCACTGAAGATCTGACCTTCCGTCTGATGCCCGAGTTCGCCCGCCAGACCGCGCTGGCTGACGGATGGGTCTCCTATCGGTTTTCCGATGCCATCAATCTTCGCGCCGGCCAGTACAATGTACCGTTCAACTGGGAGCGACATGTCTCGTCGCTCAACCAGCTTTACAGCGAGCGCTCCGCAGCAAATAACGAGTTCCAGTGGCCCGGCGGCCGAGATATCGGGGTGATGGCCCACGGAGATCTGACGGACTGGTTCCGTTACGGTGTCGGGATTTACAGCGGTCAGGGCGCCAACGCTGCCCGCTCCGGTTCCACAGGCCATCTGGTGACCGGACGGGCAATGTTCACTCCACTGGGGGAGTATCCGGGCTCCGAAGTGCCCATTGAACCGACGGAAGATGTCAACGTCTCATTCGCCGTCGGCGCCTTCTACGCCCACCAGAACAGCGCCCGCGACTGGGCTCGATGGCACGCCGACGAACCAATGGATGCAAACGTCGCAAGCAGCACCGCCGACGCCCACCTGCAGTGGTCCGTGCTTTCGGTACACCTGTCCGGGTTCCACCGCCACGTCACCCCCGGGGCCACGGTCGCCGATCCCGACCTTCCCGACGATGCTCAACCCGCCCCCATCGGGCGCCACGAAGGAGTCGGAGTAACCGGCCACCTCGGCGCCGTCGTGGTTCCGGAGCGTCTCACCCTGGCCGCCCGTTACTCCACCGCCCGCCCCAACCTCGACGTCGATGACGCCGCCCGCCGCCAGGCACTCGGCGGGGTCCATCTGTTTCACCGCGGGCTCGACTCCCGGCTGCAGGCCGAAGCGGGGCTGGATTCCACCCATAACGGCGACCGCTGGGTCGATTCGCTGGCGGTGAACCTGAACTATCAGTTGATTTTCTGAGGCTGCTATTCTTCTGGCCTGCAACGTGCCCCTCCGCCTCACATCCGTTCGGCACCTCCCCACTCGTACCTCGTGGGGAGGAAAGCCGTGCTGCTCTCCACCGGTCGAAACATTCGACGAAAACCCCATTGGTGCTTTACGGCACAGCTTCCCTCCC
>SKMT01000413.1 GCA_007120915.1 Myxococcales bacterium
CGATGGCCACCAGCCATTGTTCGAACGCCTCCGGCAGCGGGGAGGGGGGCTCGCCGGCTTCCGTGGCCTGGCGGGCCCGCTCGACGACGTGATGATGCAGCCGTTCGATGATGGCGAACCACAGCGCTGCGGCCAACAACAGCACGTAGCCGCGCGTGAGCAGATAGATGGCCGCTTCAATGTAGCCGGCGGCGTTAAAGCCCAGCAGCACCACGGTGATCGTCAATACGGCGTAGTAGTTGCGCGCAATCGCCCCGTGGAGTGTGCGGTACAGTCTCGACGAGGGCTGCGGTGGCAGCAGGTTCAGTACCGCGTCGCGGGTGCGGAACAGGTACAACGGCATCACCGCCAACGCGACCCGAAAAGCGAAGGTGACCAACTCCGCCAGTTCCGGGTGGTAGTCGAGGCGGTTGATCGCAGAGAGCACCACCAGAAAGCCCAGTGTGACCCGCAGCACGAACAGCGCGAACCGCTCCAGGCGCTTGAACTGCCGGGCCGCCTCTCCGCTGTGCGGATGCAGCCTCAACCCCGTCACAAGCAGCGTCTTGATGATCCGGTAGGCCAGAAACAGATACAGCGCATCCGTGACCAGTAACGTCCAGCCAGCCCCGGCAAACAGGGCGCGAAGCGGGAAGTAACTGAGCAGAATCAACACCACGAACGCCGCCGATCTGCCCAACACCAGAATCAACCGGCGCACCAGGGTGGTCACCCAGGCGGGCAGATTCAGGTGGGTGCGCGCCTGGGCGCGGTGGGCGAACTGCGTGGCATAGCGGTCGATGGCAAAGAACAGCACCAGAAACAACGCCAGCGCAATCAATGGGATCGTCACATCCAGAAGCGTTGCCGGCTTGATCTCGGCGGGCTGATCAACGGCCTGGACCACCGTCTGGTACAGAGAGTCGATATCCTCACGCAGCAACACCCACAGTTGGTCATCAAACCCCAGGGGGCGTCGGTCGAGAAATCCGCTGAAGTTTTGTTCTAACTGGTCAGTCGCACCCTCGAGCCCCGGTTCCAGATCCCCGAATGCGATGGTGGGGGGCTCGTCGGGCTGACCGTCGAGCCACGACGGGGCGGCGGCTTCGGCAGCTTCAACCGGGTCGGTCTCCTCACCTTCCTCGGATGCATACGCGCCCGGGAGACCCACCAGCAGAGAGGCGGTGACCAAGAAAGCGGTTGTCAGCAGTCGCCAGAAGTGAAATTGTCGAACCATCGGTACGGCATCAGCTCGCGGTGGCGGATTAGCTGCCGGGATATCGAGTCGGCCATTTTCAGCGTTCGAAAACCGTGCGGGAACAAACCGGCGGTTTCATCCGGTTGGTAATTTTGTGCCGACGATTTATTGTCATGGGCCGACACGGCTGATATAACACAGGCGCCCGAGAAGACGACAGTTACATTCGACGCGTACAACCTCTGGTCAGGAGACAGGTTATGAAATCCGCTCATTTCGTTGTCATCACACTCTTCGCGTTTCTGGTATCGGCTGTCGCCGTCGCCGGCGAACCGGTAGCAGATGAGGAATTTGGCGTGCAGATCCCGCCGCCGGACGCCTGGGAGGTAGATGCGGACGATGACAAGGCGGTCGCCAACTTCAAGCATCCCGACTCCCAGAGCCAGATTCAGGTCATCGGCACTCAACTGATGAGTGAAGAAGTCTCCGATGTCTTTTTCGGCACCTTCCACGACACCCTGGTGGAGTCGAACTTCGAGGAAGTCGGCAGCGAAGATGCCAGCTTCGGGGACTTTGAAGGCAAGAAGACCACCTACGAATTCAGCCACTCCGGGGTGACCCTGGAAGTGACGGTGTTCGAGTTTCTGCGCGACGACACCGCCTGGCTGGCCATCGGATACATGCAGGATGAGCATGCCGATGAGCACATCGCCGACTACGAAGCGGTCGTCGAAAACATCAGCTTTGATGACTGACGGGTAACCTGACCGGTTTCCGCGTCACAACTGCATGACAAAGAGCCCGTACACCGTTGTGGTGTGCGGGCTTTTTTCGAGGGAGTCCGATGAAAACGTTCAGCCCCGGGATGTTGACGGTGGCAGCGATGGTGGTGGCGCTTCTGGTGGCAGTCCCATCTGTTGCGACGGGTGGCGACGGCGTTGACCAGCCTCGCGCGGACTCGGTTCCGGTGCTCGACGGTCAGTTCGAAATTCCCCGTCCCACCGGCTGGACTATCGTTCCCCCCGGCGATGGCGCAGTGGCGGTGTTTCGCTCCGAAACGGATCGGCTCGCTCAGATTGAGGTGCGCATCAGCGATGGGATCACTGAAGGGCGCTGGGAGAGATACTGGCGGGCCTTCGACACGGATCTGCAGGAAGCGGGGTTTGGCATCGTCCAGCCCAGACAGCGCCAACGCCACGGCGGAAAGCAGGGGTTTTTCTACGAGTATGAGTTCGAGCGCGAGGACGACTCGTTTCGTCTGCTGGTGTGGCACACCCACGAGTCGGAGCGAGCATGGGTGTTTTCGGCGTTTTTCCGTGAAGAGCGACGCAACGCCTACAAACAGACCTTCGATGAACTGCTCGGCGCGATGCAGTGGTAGGTCAGCTTATTCTGGGCTGAACTCGTAGGACAGCCGCACCTTCGCTTCGGCATCTTCGGCCTCCTCGCCGTCGTCAGCTTCGGGAGGGGGGAGTCGTCCGATGCGGCCCGTTTCGAGCTCTTTAGCCGCGCACTTTGCGACGTCATCCATCTCGGAGTTGTCATCTGGCTCGACCTCGGAGATCTCGCCGCGTCTGCCGCGGTTTCCGACCGTCACGTCGAGTTCGATGGTTCCTTCCAGCGATGAATCGTCGTCGAGCGCTCGCTGATAGCAGGCGAGAACGTTGTTGCGCAGTCTGTTTACCGCCATCATCAATCGGTCGGGGTCGACTTCTCCGTCCTTCAACTCGCCGGACACCTCCAGGTCTGCGTCAGGAAGCTCGTCATCGCTGTCACCGCCCCGGGGGGCTGCGCGGTCGTCGTCTATTCCTTCATCGGTATCGACGGAACCTCCATCGAACAGCTCGTCGGCATCAACCTCGCCGATGTCCTGCTTCTGGATCGAATCGGAGGAGGAGTCATCGTCGACGTCCGGCTCCGGTGCACTCTGGGCGGTTTCTTGTGGGTCGTCTGCGGCATCGTCGGGTTCTGCTGAGGCCGTGGTGTCGCCGAATGCGAACACCGCAGTGAATATGGCGAGGCAGACGATGGATTTCATCGGGTTCTCCAGACAGTTTGTAGTATTTGCGCAGTGAGCCAGACGGTGCGAGGCCCGAAGGGTTCACCGTCTTTTGATCGAGTCCGTGGCCAGATCGTCGGCCCGCTCATTGAGCGGTTCGCCGGCGTGGCCCTCAATTTTACGAAGGTCGAGGTCCTCAAATTCATCGAGCAACTCTCGGATCGACAAGATCAACTCGCGGTTTGCCTTCGCCTTCCAGCCCATGGTCAGCACGCCCAGGCAGTAGCGGCTGTCGGTGTACAGCCGAACCGGCCGCGTCTTGTCGGTGACCGACTCCAGGGCGACCTTGATGGCCATCAACTCGGCGATGTTGTTGGTGCCTTCGCCCAGATACTGCGACAGCTCGTGGTAGTAAAACCCGTCACGGATCACGGCTCCGTAGCCGCAGGGGCCGGGGTTTCCCGAGCAGGCGCCGTCGGTGTGGATCTCCACAACCCCTTCCGGTGGTTCAAACACATCCAACAGCTCATCGGGCACCGTGGTTGACACCTTCAGCCGACCTTCCGCATCCGGTACTTGCGGCGGTTCGATGACACTTTCGTCCATCGGGGAGCCGCCGGGACGGTCGTCGACTTCGTCGTACACCTGCTCGTGGATGTTGCGCGGGCTGGCGCGGTAGACCTTCGCGTCTTCGTCGTTCTGGTAGCGCATCGGTACCCGCCCATCCTCGACGACGAGCTCTCCTTGATCGTCGACTTTCACCCAGACTTTGTCGTTTTTGAAATAGCGTTGCTGCCAGCTCACCGGAAGCCTCCGTGCAAAGGTGAATGTTTGATGCCGTCGGGTAGCACAGATTCGGCGGAGGCAGAAGGGCGGGGGCCAACCTTCACACTCAAAGCCCGAAGGCCGCGCCGACGTTGCGGTCGATCTCCAACTGGAATTCGGCCATCTGCTTCTGGTCTGGCGCCTCGTGCACAAGCCGCCGGACCAGCTCGTCGATCTTGTCCATCGGTGCCGAATCGAGGGGGGGCACCGGGTAATTGGACACGTATTGGGTCAGATATCGCCGCCGGCCGTTGTAGAGGCGATTCTGGAACGCCAGGTCGTGGTACCGGGCGATGATCGAGGAGTTGAGAAGCCCGAGCAGTCGATACAGAATCTCGGGGTCGGCGCCCAGCCAGTAGCAGCTTCCCTTCACGATGCTCTTATCGTCGTAGCAGGCGGTCAGCCGCGGATGGATGTCGGGGAACACAATCTTTGGTTTCGACCACCTGTGAGGTCGCTGGGGCACCCAGTGTTCGTACCAGTTTCGCCCGGCGTCGATCAGATAGCTGCGCCCGCGCAGCACGTCGCCGTGGTCTTCAAGGTATCGGCGCGCGCGAGGGTATTCGTCGAGATCAACAGCTTCACAACTGCCGTTGGCATCGCGGTGGGGATACAACACCTGTGGGCGGTCATCGGCAGCAACGGCGGGGGACCAACGGCTGGCGGCGTGATGGGTCAGCAATGGATGTAAGAGCTGTGGCTCCGGCCGGTGCGACTTCGGTAGCTCATCCCAATTGTCGCGGATAAAGACCGCATCGGCGTTGGTCTTGATGCCCACACGGACCTTGCAGATGTCGCCGAGTTGGCAGGGAGCAGCCTCGTCGACGCTGCGAAGCCAACGGGCCTGCTCGTCGCTTAGAATTGCCCAGGGGTCGCGTCGGCGCCCGGGAATTCGCAGGGCGCCGCTGGTTACGGTGAACGACGCGTCGTCGATTCGGTAGTGCCCCGACGAATCGACCTCGAACAGCTTCTGGCGAGACGACAGTTCTGTGCTCCCCCCGCTACAGTCGGTCTCGTAGGCGCGCACAAATCGCCCCTCTAACAGCTTCGTTCTTGTGCTTCGGGGCTGTTGCGAGTGTTTGCGGGCAACCATCACCGCCGGAAGTACGGCGGCGTCGAACAGTCGGGTGTCTCCCAGATCGTACAACTCCAACAGTTCGAGCTTGTCTAACAGCAGCTCCCGAACCGAACCGGCGCCCCGGGTGGTCAGCAGCTTATTGGAGGTGATCGTTGCCAGCGTTGCTCCATCGCCAAGAAGCGAAACCATGGCCACAACAAACGCCTGATACAGATCGAGCCGCCCCTTCAGCCCGAACTTCTCGGCGAGCGCTTCGGTGCGATCTGCGCCGAGCACCTGGGTGCGCACATAGGGGGGATTGGCGATGATCAGATCCGGTGGCGCAAGCCCACCGTCGACGACCAACTGCAGAAAGTCGGCGGTCTGCACCGAGCTGCTGAATTGCTCAAATTTGTCGAGCCGACGGCGCGTTTCGGCCACCGCCTGTTCGTTTGTGTCGACGCCCGCCAGCTCAGCAGGGAGGTGGGCCGGAAGTTCGGCTGCCACAGCTTCCAGAAGCTGCCCGTCACCACAGGCGGGGTCGAGAATCCGAATCGCAGAATCACCGCTGCTTTGCAGCTCGGCACACTCCACGAGCCGGCGCGCCACGAACTGCGCCAGCGGCGCCGGTGTGTAGTGCGCTCCGGTCTGCTTGATGTCGTCGGCGCTGTGACTGTTCATCAGATCATCGAATTCAGGCGTTGATTGGTTGGCGTTGTTGCCGGTGCGAGTACGTTTGGTGCCCTGTTTCATACCGTCCCTTCGCCGGCTTGATAACCCCTGTGAGATCAATGTCTGTCGATGGACGACCGGCGCCGTCAACCAACGAAGTGTTGTGGTGTTTTATCCCCATATCTCCAATGTCTCCATATCTCCTTTTGCTTACACTTCGGCCCGTGCGACCACTGACCGGAGGCTTGAATCAACGCGCTTCAGAACCCCCTGAGGATTGACATCTCGCGGTGTTGTGGGGTAACGACAAACAGGTAAAGGCCACGTGCAGACGCCCCACCAGATACGGACCACATTTTGTTCGATTTTCAACAGGCGACGCCGGCGTTGGACCGGTCGGTCAGTCTACGCCGACAGGTCACCGCCCAGGCGATGCAGGTGTTCGGAGGATGGGGATATCGGGAGATCCAGATTCCACTGCTGGAGCACTTCGACGCCCTCAAGAGAGGGTTGGACGAAGATCAGATCGCGCGCAGCTTCCGGTTTGTGGACCGCGGGGGCAACCTGATGGTGTTGCGCCCCGACGTGACCCCGGCGGTCGCCAAGACCTACGCCTATCAGCTTCGGGGGCTGCCGCTTCCGCTGAGAGTCGCCTATGCGAACAAGGTCGTTCGCATCGAGCGGGCCTTCGGCGCCGAAGAGGTCGAAAGCTACCAACTCGGCGCCGAGCGCATCGGCCGGAAGGGGCTCGTCGCCGATGTGGAGGTGTTGCTGGTGGTGCTGGAGGTGCTCGAACGGCTGGGGCTGAGGCGATTTCACATCAACCTGGGAGACCACAAGCTCGCCCAGTTGTTGCTCAGCGCCACCGGTGCGCCGCGGCGGATTCGCGGTGAGGTCGAAGAGGCAATTCTGTCGCGCGACCCCGACCAGGTGCGCCGGATTCTCGTAAACCTGGGCACTCGCTCCCGATACATCGACGCCACCTCCGCGCTCGCCGGGCTGGAAGGGGGCCTGCAGCAACTCGACGTCATCGAGAAGACGCTCAACGGCAACACGAAGGTGCGCGAACGGATCGCCTATCTGCGCGACGTGGAACGAACCGTCGACGAGCTGGGCTACGGCTCCCGGGTGCGCATCGATCTGGGGGAGTTGGACGGGCCCGGCTACTACACCGGCATCGGGTTCAGCGTCGTCTCCGAGGGAGCGAGTCGGCGCATCGCCCGCGGCGGGCGCTACGACAACCTCATCGGCCAGTACGGGGCGGACACCCCGGCGGTTGGTTTCTCCTTTTCGCTGGAGACGTTGGTGGAGCTGTTGCACCCGAAAGCCTCCCGCACCTCACGCAAACGCCACAATCACGAAGTGGTGCCGGTCAGCACTCATTCGCCGGCCGACGGGTTTGAAGATGCGCTGGAGCGCAGGCGCAACAACATGTCGACGCGAATTGTGGCCCGAGACGACCAGGAGACGTCATGACCCGCTCTGAACGGCTTCGTATGGCCCTTCCCGTCAGCGACGAACTCGACGCGATCTGCGGCCATCTTCGCGCCTGTGGGTTTGGACTTCCCAACCTGGAGATGCCCGGGCTGCACGAGGCGGGCGACCCCATCGATTGCGGCTACTCCTTCGAGGTGTTTCGGCTCGACCCGGCCGACGTGGCAACCTACGTCGAACACGCCATCAGCCACCTGGGGGTGATGAGCACCGACCTACTTCGCGAGTCGGAGTCCGCCGTCTGGAGACCCTACACCTTCCCCTTCGGTGAGTATCCGATGGTGCTGGCCGCACCCCGGGGCGAATCCTTCGCAAGCCTGTCGACGCGGCCCAACCTGCGCATCGCCTCGCCGTACCCGAAGCTGGCTCAGGATGTGTTCGCTCACCGCGGGATGCCCGTCGAAATTGTGCCCGTCGCCGACAGCTACACCGCCTGTCTTCTGGGGCTGGCCGACGCCTTCGTCGACAGGCTGATGGACCCGGCGCCGATGTACGAACACGACTTCCGGGTGCTCGAAGTGCTGGAACACCGCCGCCTGAAGCTGGTGGTCAACCGGGCGCTGGGCTCGCGGCGCCGAATCGCGATCCAGAAGCTGGTCAAACAGCTCGAGGAGCACCAGCCCGAACCCCCGCAGTCCATCGAAGTCCCCTTCGAGACGGCCGACGAGTTCAACCCCGGACCCTACCTGGAGTGGGACAACGACACCGAAGGCGAAGTCGCCGGCTAGCTCCACCGAACACCGACCACAGACCACCGAACACCCACCACCCGCCACTCACCACCGACTACCGAACACCCACCACCGAACACCCACCACCGAACACCCACCACCGATTTACTACCAATCAAACCCTTCGACGGGCAGCCGCTCGTAGTGATTCTCCAGAAGCGCCGCGCGATCGTAGATACCGCGCTCCTCGTTGATGATCCGAAGGTGATTGAGCATTTCACGCAACCCGGGAGGGGAGCGGTCATAGCTTCGAAGGGCGCGCCGAATCTCTGCTTCTGCGCCTTCCAGGTCGCCGTCGCGGTATTTCAGCCATCCCAGGGTGTCGATAAAGCTGGGGCTTCGTCGATCGTCTAGCACCACGGCGCGCCGAATCATATCGAGCCCGGCGTCGATGTCGTGGTCCGTCGTGGCGTGGGAGAACGCCAGGTTGTTCAGATAGGTCGGGATGGGAGTGTCGGTACCGACGAACCGGGCCTGCCACAGCCGGTCGCGATAAAACCCGTAGGCTCCTTCGTGGTCGTCCGTCAGTTCGAGAATTCTGGCGAGCTGGCCGGTGAACTCAGTCCACGCCGCGCCGTCTCCTTGAAGAAGCCGGGGGCGGTGGGTTTGAAGCACGGAGTGCACAGTCGACGGCGCATCCGGCATCCCACGGGCCGCCGTCAGCATTGCCTGCGCCGGCAGTGAGACAATGTCACCATCGCGCACAGGAAGTTCCAGAAGCTGAACCATCAACTGATCGGCGATGTCCCTCTCGCCGCCCTGAAGTGCTGCCTGAATGCCGGCGTAATGGCTTCGGAAGCGGTCGATCCCGGCGGCATTGGCCTGCTGAATGCGGTCCATTCCTTCGTCGGGGCTGCCGACGCGAAGCTGGTAGACGCCGCCCAGGAAATCGGCGTAGGGGCCGGTGGTGTCATCTTCATCGAGCCTGGTGACGACCGGCTGGAGTTGTTCGAACAGTTGGCGCGCAATCAGTCGGTCCCCCAGCTCCATCAGCCACATCGACGAAGCGTCGGAGTGATCCGTCAACGCGTCGAGCCACTGATTTGCCTCTTCGGTGTCATCCAGCGCCAGTGCTGCTTCGGCGAAGAACACCATCAATTGTGGCGTCAACTCGTCGGTGGGTACTTCAGGAGCGATGACCCGAAGAATCTCGACGTCCAGTTTGTGGTTGGCCAGCTCTTCGACCACCTTCGTCGTGGCGTGTTGATTGTAGCCTCGCTGGGCGAGCCGGCGGGTAAGTATGTCGCGCGCCTCCGCGGTCTGGCCGTCGTCGAACAGCACCCGGGCGTGCACGATGTTCCAGCGCAAATTCTGGGGCTGAGCCTCCAACACTCGCTCGATCACCGGGAGTGTCAACTCTGCTTCTGCGCCCGTAAATTTATCGAGTAGATGTTCGGTAAGTTCGTCCACCGGATCGTCGGCGACCTCGAAGAGCCGGTCCACCGCCTCCACGAGGACATCCCGGTCGCCCGCGTAAAACGCGGCGGTCACCTTGCCCAGGAGCATGTCGGTGGTGGGGCGGAGTTGCGCGGCTTCAACGGCCAGCCGCAGCGCTTCGTCGTCACGGCCGAGCCGCTGAAGTTCCTCCAGGATCTCAGCGCGGGCATCGTGGCGGTTGGGCACGCGGTCCAGATACTCGTCGATACGCTCGTCGAGGTCCTCGGAGCGGATGTGCAAAAGCCCAAGCTGCATCAGAAACGGGCGGTGATCGTCGAAATAGTCCTGCTCGTCGAGGGCGTCGTCGATCATCTCGTCGGCCAAGTCGTCGGCGCCGGCGGCAATGAATTGTTCGGCCAACTCCAGGCGCATCGCCCGGCGGTGGGCCGGGTCGTCCGCCTCTTCGAGCAGATTATAGGCTATCCGAGCTGCGTCGTCGGAGTCGGCAGCAGTTAGCGCCAGTTGCAGCTCCAACAGTTGTCGGCGCTGTTCCAGTTGGTGGATCGGGGCATCAGAAAGCGCCTGCTCGACCTCGTCGACAAAGCCCAGCGACGCCATCGCCGCCAGCGAGTCGAGCACTGCGGTGTCGAGGATTCCCTCTCGGGACAATCCGCCGGTGGTCGTCGCCTGTTCGCTGCGTCGAAAGTCCGCCTCGTCCATCTGATGGAGCGAATCGACGACCTCGAACAACTCGTCGATCGATCGGTGTGGGTCGGCGTGGTGCTCCAGATCGTAGTGGACCTTGCGGGGCATCGCGAACGCCACGAACGCCGGCTGTGCTGCGATTCGATTCAGAAAACGGCGGGCCTCCTCGTGTTTTCCGGCAAGCTCGAAGCGAAGCAAGATGGACGCCAGAACGTCCCCACCGGCATCCGGTTGTTCCAGCCGTTGCTCAAAGATATCGAAGGCGCGGTCGATGTCCCCGTTGATCAACCGGGTGTGAGCGTACTGTTCCAGGTAGTCGTCATCGCCGTGATCTATGGCGGCGCGAAGGTAGGTCAGCCCATCATCATGCTCGCCGGAGCGAAGCCGGTGGTCGCCGATGGGGCCGAGCATTCGGCCATGGTCGGTGGCCAGAGGATCGGTGACTACGTCGAGCAGATCCCGTTTGTGTTCCCAACTGACCAGCCGCGACAGGGGAGTCGTCCAGTTCAAAAGCAGCGCGGCGCCAGTAGTGGGATCGCCCTCGTCGATTTCATCCTCCACCTTGCGGAGAATGTCGTCGTAGCGGCTGGCGTCGTCGAGTTCTCGTACCGCTTCGTACATCCCCCAGGTGGTGGCGTTGACGTGGCCGATCCCCTCCTGGCGCACGTCGGGATCGGCGCTGTGCAGATACCATCTTCCGAGCCGATGTCGCAGCTCATTGGGCATCGTCTCACCGTCTTCTTCGAAGTGGCGGGCCACCGTCAGCGCCCCGGCGACATGCCCAATGTCGGCGAAGGCATCGAAGAAGTCACGGCGGCTTGACCCGTCAAATCGGGACGTGGACTGCCGTGCGAACTGGTAGTCCTCGAAGCCCGTGGTTACGTCGCCGCGCCGGATCGCGAAGCTGCCGCGGGCGGTGCGAACGGCGAGGTCGTCCGGATCGGCGCTCAGAGCCCGATCGAAGGCGTCAGTGGCACCGTGGACGTCGCCGCGGTCGGCGAGAAATCGGGCGGCCTGCAACCAGGCGCGCTGTGGTTCGCTGGCGTGATGCGCGGCCTCTTCAAAGACCTGAAATGCGCGATCACGATCGCCGTGGTGGTAGTAGTAAAACCCTGCCTGAACCGCAGACTGATGAATCGGAGAGGCATCCAGCTCGCCGAGGTGTTCGGCGGCCAACTCCCACTGGCCCAGCTCCTCGAGCGTGCTCACGGCGGTGCGCCGGGAGCGGTTCGTGTTGCCCGTGCGCTCCAGAAAATCGTCCACCAGGTTTTTGAGGGCGTCAAAGTCCTCGCGCTGCTGATGGATTTCAGCCAGCAGTTGGAACCCGCGGATGCTGGTGGCGCCGCTTCCGGAGATCAGCAGGTTGCTGGCGTACTGCTCGGCGTGGTCGTACATCGAAAAATCGATGAGCAATTCGGCGATCCGCCCCGACAGCGACGTGTCGCGTCGCTGGGCCTGGAAATAGTCATCGAGCACGTCCGTCGCCTTCGTCGCTTCGCCCAACTGCAGAAGGGACTCGACGTATCCCAGCGAATGCAACGCGGTGCGGTCGTGGCGGTCGGCCTCGCGTTCGTAGGCGATAACGGCGGGGCGCCACATGCGTCGTTGGTGAAACTCTTCGGCGCGGCGATCCCAGGCGTCGTCCCCGACGTCGGTGGCGTCGAGATAGTCCAGATAGTAGGAGCGCGCTCGTTCCAGGGCGTGGCGGGCGACGCCCAGATCGGTGTCGTCGTGTTCGTAGAGGGCATGATAGGCGTCTCCAACGAGCCGCAGGATGACGGGGTGGACCCGCTCGTCATCATACCAGGGCCGGTAGAAGTCGAGCAGCCGGGGGCCGTGGTCGCCGTCGGCGAGCCGGGAGCCGATGCGCTGGAGAGCGGCCCCCGGTTCGTCGGCGCGCTCCACAAACCGGTGGAGCTGTTCGAAGGCCTCGTCGACTCCGCCCGGCGGGGCGAGCGGATCGGCCTCCCCTTCCCAGCGGGTGTAGCGCGAGTACACGGTCACGCCCCGTACCGGACGCCGACGCCTCCCGTCGCGGCATCCTCGACGTCGTGGCGGTGGAGACGACGCCCGAGATGCAGTCCCTCGAGGACGAACTCGACCACGCTGGCCGCGACCTCGGGATCCTCGTGAGCCCCGGTCGCACCGCCGTCCTCGCCGAGGCTCGCCATCCAGCGCCCGAGCCCGTCGACACGCTCCCCGAACGCGGCGAGCACCGCTTCCCCGGGGACGAGCTCCCCCGTCTCCACGACGAGCCCCTGATCGAAACGGGCCACCAGCGCGGCGAACTCCTCGGTTGGCAGGTAGCGACGCCACACGGACAGCAGCGCACGAGAGAGCGCGTGCTCGACGACATCGAGCTC
>SKMT01000461.1 GCA_007120915.1 Myxococcales bacterium
AAGATAATTCCAATCCACTCTTCCATGGCTACTCCTCGCTGTTCGTCGTTTGGCGTACGGTCGAAACGTCACAGCCCATCGTCTCGGGACATGACGCTGTGTCACACCTTGAATCATCGAGTTGGCACACAATGCCCTGACGCTACCATAGGGCCGATCGGAAGCCAAACAACCCCACAACCCCACGAACCAGGGCTCAAGACTCCCGCCCCCCGAACATCCCGTAGGGCGGCAACTCCCTGAGCGCCTCTTCCATGTACGGGATGTCCTCCTCCAGCTCTCTTCGCGCCGACTGAACGATCGATTTGAGCTTCGAGTAGCTGTTGACCATCACATCCAGCGGACTCGGCGGGTTTTGAAATGTCTTGTGGTACGAGGAGTATGGCCGGTTTGCCACCACCGCCGGTCGTGCGATCTGCTGGACGGGAATCCAGATCAGATTCCGCCCCTTCGAAAGCGGAGCGAACGCATCAAAGGACATAATGTGTGCGTTTCGCGAACCGATCGATCCGCGCTGCACCGACTCCCAGGCGACTTTTGACGGCACGTTGTTGATCACTCCGCCGTCGCACAGCCGGAGCAGTCCGTGGCGCTCAAACAGCCGTTCCAGCGGCTGGATGGTCTCCGGATCATCGTGAAAGATGTCGAAGTGCAACAGCCCGGGGACCGAACAACTGAACCCGGCCGCTTCCATCACAGGAAAGTGCTCCGTTCCTTCTTCAGCGCCGAACACCACCTGGGTGAGCAACCGCGGATTCTTGCTCAGTTGACGAACAGCGCCGAAAAACAGTTTCAGCTTCCGCCGGATGGCAAGAGGGGTCAGACTGGTGTCGTCACTCTGCTCGTACTCCCGGTCATCGAAGCGAAACCCCTTGCGCACCCCGGTGACCACGATCTCCAGCTTGATGGGCAGTTCGTCGAACCGGGGCATACTGTAGCCCAACAGCTCCTCGAAGATCTCGCGGGCCAGGCGCATGATATTCAGGTGGAAAGCCCCCGGAAATCCGAACCGCGAGAACCCCGAAAACGGTCGAAACAGCGTGTCGTAGTCCACCCGCTTCGGAAAGGACATAGCCACCGACATCGGGTCATACGATCGATCCACCGCCCGCATCAGCCCCATAATCGAGCCCATGGAACTGCCTACGATCAACTCCGGGGTCACCCCCACTTCTTTGAGCAACGCGAACGTCCCCAGGTGCACCAGCCCCGAACCGCCACCGCCCCCCAGCACCAGCACCGGAGTCTTCTGGCGAAGCTCATCGTCCAGGTCTTCGGCGCCAAAGTCATTGACATGGCGCTCAAGCAGTTGGGTGCGGGTGCGGTCGACCCGCATTGCCAACACCGGCGCGATCTCGCGTAGCCCATCAATGTCCGGCTCTCCCCCCTCCGGCAACAGGGGAATTACGGCGTCGATCATCCACCGCCGAAGCTCTTCGACATCCTCAGCCAGCGACACATCGATGCCTTCGGGAGTGCGAAACTCGTTCATCTGCGCCATCGACGTCGCATACCGAAACAACGCCCGGTGACGCGGACTCAACACCGTCGGCTCATCGACCAGAAGCTCGATCAGTCGCCGCTCAAAGCCCTTCAACTCCCGGATTTTGACAAAATGTCGGCCGTATCCACTCAATCGCGTCTCACTCTTTATGCCAGCCCGACGAAGGTCATACCGGCAGGCCACCCCGGTCGGGTCCGCGGATTATGGATCACCACAGCCCGGAACGCAAAACCGCATCGAATTGGTGGGCTTCGCAAATCCCCGTTCCCAGCACCTAACGCCCAGAGCCAAGCGCCCAGCACCAAGCGCCCAGAAACCAGCGCCCAGAAACCAGCGCCCAGAGCCAAGCGCCCAGCACCCAGAGCCTAGCGCCCAGCGCCTAGCGCCCAGCACCTAACTCCTCACTTCTTCAGAAACGAGAACAGCCCCTTCTCACCGCCCTCTTCGTCCCCATCATCTTCCCCCAGCGGCTTCTTCTGCTCCACCGCCTCGGCAAGCCCCATAAACGCCTCGGTGACCGGGCTGTCGGGGTGGCCGATGACCACCGGCTCGCCGGCGTCTCCGCCCTTTCGAACCTGCGGATCCAGCGGGATCTCGCCGAGCACCGGCACCTCCAGACGTTCGGCAGCGGCGGCGACCTCTTCGGGGTCACCGAAGATGTTGTATTCTTTGCCGCTGTCGGGAACGACAAACTTCGACATATTCGTGGCGATGCCCATCACATCGACGTTGAGCGTCTTGAACATCTCCAGCCCCCGCGCCGCGTCTACCAGTGACAGATCCGACGGCGTCGTCACGATCATCGCCCCATCCACCGGCACCGTCTGCGCCAGCGCAAGCTGGGCATCTCCCGTACCGGGAGGCATGTCTACGATCAGATAATCGATGCCGCTCCAGTCGACGTCGCGCAGAAACTGGCGGATAATCCCCGTCACAATTGGCCCCCGCCAGATCACCGGCGAGTCCTCGTCCATCAAAAATCCCAGGCTCATCAGACGCAGCCCCTTCGCCTCGATGGGCAAAATACGGCGATTGCTCACCGCCGGGCGCTCTTCCACCCCGAGCAGTGTCGGCAGTGACGGCCCGTAGATATCGACGTCCAACAGCCCCACCCGGTGGCCCTTCTCTTTGAGCGCCAGCGCCAGGTTGACGGCCACCGTCGATTTGCCCACGCCTCCCTTTCCGGAGGCGACGGCCAGCACCTTGCCCACCCCCTCCAGGGGCGTGGCTTTCGGCTCAGCGGCCTGCTGCGGTCCACCGGGACCACCGGGGCCGGGACCGGGGCCCGGGGCCGGCTTCGCACCACCGGACGGGCCAGAGGGCGAAGCGGGTGCCTCTCCGGATGCCTCGCGCTCAAGCGCCTCCGGAGTCATGGTCTTCACCTTCACCTCTCGCACCCCGTCGATCGCCTCCACCGCATCGTAGACGTCGTCTTCGATTCCAAACCGCTGCTGTCGGTCGCGGCTCTTCTCCATCACCAACACCACGTCCACCACCCCCTTGTCGACATCGACCTCTTCGACTGTATGCGAGTCGACGATGTTCTCACCCTCCTCCGGGTCTTCAACGCCCTCGAGAGCCGTGATCACTTCGCCTTTGATGGTGAAATCGTCTTTCATGTTTCGGTACTCCAGTTGGTTTCAATCTGGGCTTGATTACGACGGAACTGATGAGTTGATGTCCCCGCAAGATCGTGGTCTATCAGCCTTCGGGCCGGTTGGGACACGACTCGTCGTCACACTCCGCATACAGCTCGATCTTTTTGCGACGGATGGTGTAGTTGCGGTCGGCGACGATGGCCTGAATTCGTTCATTGAGTTCGGGGTCATTGAACTCCATGATCTTGCGGCAATCCACGCAGATCAGGTGGTCATGCTGCGGGTCCTGGTTGTGCACCGGATCATAACGTGTCTGGCCGTCACCGAAGTCTTTCGGCACGGCAAACCCCTGTTCGACCAGCAGTTTCAGCGTTCGGTACACCGTGGCGTATCCTACCCGCGGCTGGTAATTGCGGACGTCTTCGACCAATTCGTCGGCCGTGATGTGCTCGTCGAGCACGAAAAACCGCTCGGCGATGATGTCACGCTGGCGCGTAGACTTCAGTCCCTCTTCCTGGAGTCGTTCGTGAAACGCCTCCAACGCCTCCGCAACTCGGTCGTCCACAGGTTGTTTACTCTTCTGATCGCTCACGGCGCTACGCCTCCGGCTGGGGGGTACGGCTCATGGAGCTGGATGCGATGCCTGCGCTCACAGCGGCTTACTTCGCTGCGACTCGGAGGGTCAGCTTCCAGACGCTCCACCGTATAATTCAAGCCCGTCGCCGTGACAACACCCACCCCCCGGGCCGCATTCCTCGGTTTCGCCGCCACACCGAATGGCTCGACACCGCGGGCACGCCCCGTTACACAGGGGGAGCAAACTGTTTTCTGACCTCCCCGGTAACCATGCACGACGCTGCACATCAACTCGACGCACTCTGCATCTATTGTGGTTCTCGCCCCGGAGAAGATCCGGAATTTCTCGCCGCTGCCCGACAGCTTGGCCGACGCCTCGCCTCCGATGGCATCGATCTGGTCTATGGTGGAGCCAAGAAAGGAATGATGGGCGCAGCCGCCGACGCCGCGCTCGACGCCGGCGGCGATGTCATCGGCATTCTCCCCGGCGGGCTCGCCTCCCGGGAAAAAGCCCACACCGAGCTGACCGAGCTGCATGTGGTCGACTCCATGCATCAGCGCAAAGCGATGATGGAACGGCTCAGCGACGGGTTCATCGCTCTTCCCGGGGGACTCGGCACGCTCGAGGAACTCTGCGAGGTGACCACCTGGGCGCAGCTTGGCATCCACCGCAAGCCGGTGGGACTGTGCAACGTCAATAACTACTTCGGTGGGTTTCTCGCCTTCTTGGACCACGCCGTCGACTGCCGGTTTTTGCCCCCGGAACACCGCGATCTGCTCATCGTCGACGACAACCCCGACCAACTCATCGAGCGGATGTCCCAGTTCGAACCGTTCCTGGACAAGACCTGGCTGGACGAATCTCAGATCTGACGGTTCGTCACCCCAGCACGCTCACCGAGTAGAACACACTGGCGGCCACCCCGTACACAATGTGTAACAGGATCAGCCCCACGGGCATCCCCAGCCCAATGTTGCGCCCGAAAAACCCCGGTGGTGCCAACACCTGCCCGCTGCCCATCCGCGGATGAACCGCCGGCAGCGCCCCCAACGCCAGCCCCAGCGCCGCCCCGTGAGCCGCCCCGAACACGGCTCCATACGCCGCGGCAGCCCCCACGAAAAACGCCGCCCCCGTCACCGTAAGCAGTATGGCGTAGATGATCCCGAAGAACGCACCGAACAGAAAGTGCACAACCAACCCCAGCGCGTACACCTGCTTCGGGCGGGTCTCCGGCACGAAAAACAACCCCAGCACCCGCACCATATCCGTCGCCAGCCCCATCAGCCTCCCGGCGACGATGGCAAGGGTCATCAATGCCGTGCCCAAAATCCCGGCGAGTACTCCGTGAATCCACGAGATCTCCATCGGTCACCTCTGTTCGTTTTGCCTCCACAATTCGCCGGCAATCCCCCTCGTAAAGCTATTCACAGCACCGAGATCACCAACGACATCGAGCCGGTGAGGCTGGCGCCGGCAGTTACTTCACAGATCTCGGGTTTCGGATTCAGTGCCATTTTCACTTCCACTTGCGTCGGATGGGCCTGGCGCAATCTCCATGGGCTGCGCATAGGTCCTGTGACGGAAGTAGAAGTAAAACTCAATGTGAATCCGAACTCCGAGATCTGGAACGTTTCGTGTCCCGCCGAACCTTGTCCACCCCAACCGCACTGTGATAGTGCCGTTGCATCAACGTCACGTGTCGTGGCCCGTCACACCGGGCCAACCTGTGAGAATCGTCGAAATGATGCCCCGGCCACGCACGTTCGTTGCCATGAATGAGATGGCCGCCCCCAGTGTGTAGTGAGGAATTCGTCGCGGCCACCAATCGCTGCGTTTCGCGCAACTTCTGTCCAATCCGGAGAACCTATGGGTTTTCTCGACTTTCTGTTCGACAAAGAGAAGGCACAGCAGCGTCGCATCAAGAAGCTGCAGAAAAAACTGACCCACATGTACGTGCAGGCCGCCGAGCGCCAGTACGCCGCCGAGGAGCTGCGATCGATCGGCACCCCGGAGGCCGTAGAGGCGCTGATCTCGCGGTTCGGTGAAACCGGCCCCAACCACACCACTGATGCCGACGAAAAGCAGTTCGTCTACTCCGTGCTCGTGGACCTGGGCCGTCGGGGAGACACCGATGTCGTCCAGATCACCAAGGACCACCTGAAGTCGACCGAAGAAAACATCAACTGGCCGCTGAAGGTGCTCTCCGATCTGACGGAGTACGACGAGATGGTGGAAGTTCTGTGCGACCTGCTCGAAGCGTCGGACATCGGCTATCGGCGCAATCCCGAAAAGAAGCAGGAGCTGATGCTGCGCGCCGCCGAGTTCAAAGACCGCCGCCTCGCCGAAGAGGTCTCCCGCTTTCTGGAAGACGACAATGAAACGATCCGGTTTCTCGCCGTCGACGCCATCATGGCTCAGGAGGAGGACGACATCGCCGAAGAGGGGCTTCGCGAGCGGTTGCGCAAGGAAGATTCGATTCGCACCATCCAGAAAATCACCGACATCTTCGTGGACAACCCGGGATGGACCATCCCCGACGATCAGCAGGAAGAGGTCGACGAAAACCTTCCTGAAGGCTTCGGTGTCCACAAAAAGGGCCATATCTACCGGAAGCGAAGCTGACGGCCGGCCCCCGGGAGAGACGCGATGGTTCGCATCCTGATCATCGGCACCGGCGCCGATTCACTGGGCGCGGCGCTCGATGGAGCATCCAGCGCCGCTGTTCAGGTCGACACCGCCCGTCTTCCCGCCGCCGGGATCCGCCAGTTTGAGTCGACCCCGGCCGACGCGATCATCCTCACCGATGACCGCGGCAGCACAACCATTGAAACGCTCGCCGAAGCGATTCGTGAGCGCCCCCTGGGCAAGCTGACGCCGCTTCTGGTCGTCGCCCCCGCCGGCGACAAATCCGACGAACAGGTGCAGCAATTCGGGCTGGCAGACTGGCTCGATGTCGATGCTGCCCCCGCGCTCATTGTCGAACAGCTCGAACAACAGTTGGACGTCTCCATCGCCACCGCCCCGGATGGCGACTCCCCGGCGCCCGTGGCTGACGAAACCCACCCCGACGGCTCCGCCTCCTACTTCGACGGTGGCGTGGTGCTCGAGCCCGTCGACGAGCCCCCGCCAGGCCATCCGACCAACCGCACAGCTCAAAACCCGGCGGCGTCTCAAGCCGACCGTTTCGACGAACCGTTAGAACCCGCCGCCATTGAACGGAAGCTCAAGCAGGTGCGCCACCAGGACTACTACGCGATCCTGGAAGTTCCCCGCGGCGCCGAAACACAGACCGTACGCGAGGCATTCGCTCAGCTCTATCAGCAGTTCGACCCCGACGAGGTACCCTTCGGTATTCTGCAGGAGCACCGCCGCGACATCGAAGAGATCCGCGATGCCCTCGAAGACGCCTTCGCCGTGCTCGCCGACCCCACGCTCCGTGAAGCCTATCTGGAGCACACCACGACGACATGAGGGCAATCGCATTTCAATTTGTCCCCCTTCGATAAATGACTCATCGACTGTCGACCGAAAGTCCGTAGTTACGCTACCGGTTGCGATTGGCTGGCAAACCCTTGCGCGGACCGACGCGACAGCAAGCACAGCAAAAAACTTTACCCAGTGGAACCAGTTCCAGGGGTGAAGATTACCGGTGGTTTGTCCGTCTTCTGTCCTCTGTTTTCTGTCCTCGGCAATCGCGGTGGTCGGCACCACAAATTCCGTGGGATACTGCACCGTAGCTGGTCTGTGTTCACGGACGCTGAACAATTGCGATTGCCCTGGCGACATAATCCCCCCTTGCGAAACGTTGGCGCTACCAACTACACCGTTTGACCGTTCACCTCCTGCAAGCGACGAACCAAAGCTATGGCGATTCGAGATATCATCCTGTACCCCGACGACGTGCTCCAGAAGGAGTGCGAACCCGTCGACGAGATCGACGACTCCATCCGTGAGTTGGTCGACGACATGATCGAGACCATGTACCACGCCCGGGGCATCGGGCTTGCCGCCCCTCAGATTGGAGTGCTCAAGCGCATCACCGTCATCGACCCCACCGCCGGGGAGGAAGAAGATAACCTGCACGTCTTCATCAACCCCGAAATCATTGAAGCCGAGGGGCGCATCACCTGGGAGGAGGGATGTCTGTCGATTCCCGGCGTCTACGAAAACGTCGATCGCGCCGCTCGCATCAAGGTCCGGGCGCTTGACCGCAACGGTGACCCCTTCGAGATCGAAGCCTCCGATCTGCTGTCGGTGTGCATCCAGCATGAAATTGACCACCTGGACGGCGTGCTGTTTCTGGAGCATCTGTCGCGATTGAAACGCCGCATCGTGCTCAAGAAGTACAAGAAACATCTCAAACGCATCGAACAGGCCGACGAAGAGGAAGGCCAACACTGATGAGTGAATCGACCCGCCAGCCGCTGCGCATCGTCTACATGGGCACCCCCGAGTTTTCGGTGCCCGCTCTGAACGCCCTCGCCTCCAGCGCCGACGACGTCGTGGGCGTGGTCACGCCCCCGGATCGGCCTGCCGGCCGCGGAAAAAAGCCGCACCCGCCGGCCGTCAAATCGGCCGCACTGGACGCTGATCTGCCTCTGTTTCAGACCGACGACGTCAACCAGTCGGAGGCGCTCGATCAACTCGAGGCGTGGGACCCCGACGTCATCGTCGTCGCCGCCTTCGGTCAGATCCTCAGCTCCGAAGTTCTCGGCTTGCCGCGCCATGGATGCATCAACATCCACGCCTCGCTTCTTCCACAGCTCAGGGGAGCGGCCCCCATCAACTGGGCGATCGTCAACGGGCGCCAGGAAACGGGCGTGACCATCATGGAGATGGACGAGGGTCTCGACACCGGACCGATGCTTCTGAAGAAGAAGACACTGATCGGTCCCCTCGAAACCGCCGGCGAGCTGCATGACCGGCTGTCGATGATGGGCGCCGAGCTGATCGTCGACACCATGCGCCTGATTCACCTCGACAGCCTCAACCCGGTGGAACAAGACGACGAGGACGCGACCTACGCCCCGATGCTGTCGCGCAGCGACGGACAACTTCGATGGGACGACTCCGCCGATGCGCTGGCCCGTCGAATCCGGGGCTTTCATCCCTGGCCGGGCACCTACTCGTTCTACCAGGCCGACGAAGACAACACCGAGCGCATCAAATTTCACCTCGCCCGCGTTCTCGAAGACCAGGATGCTGAAATCTCACAGCATCTTCCCCCGGGCACGGTGGTTCGGGCCAACCGAAGCAGCGGTGAGCTGTGGGTGGCCACCGGCGACGGTGTGCTCGACTGTCTGAGGCTCCAGGCGCCGGGCCGGCGGGCGATGGACGCCGGTGACTTCCTCAACGGCCACGCCATGACCGAAGGCGACCGCTTCGTCGACACCAACTAACCACGTCCCCACCCTCCGGCTTTACAATGCCCACCGCCCGTTCCGTCGCCCACGAACTTCTCGAACGCGTCTTCTTTGACGGGGCATTCAGCCACATTGTGCTGTCCAATGCTCTCGATGACTCGTCGCTGGATCCGCGCGATCAGGGGCTGGTCACGGAGCTGGTCTACGGCACGCTGGCCCGAAAACGCACGATCGACACGATCCTCGACCAGTACGTCAACCGGGCACTCCACGGGCTGGATCAGCCGGTGCTGGTGTCGCTTCGCATCGCGGCGTACCAACTGGTGTTTCTGGACCGCATCCCCGCCCACGCCGCCGTCGACGAAGCGGTGGGGCTGGTGAAGCGACGCTGCGGCCGTGGCGCCGCCGGATTTACCAACGGTGTGCTCCGTACCATGCTGCGCAAAAAAGACGACTGGCCGGTGTGGCATCAGTTCCACCCCGGCGACCAGCCGGTACAACACCTGGGGCTTCGCCATTCGCTGCCGGACTGGATCGCCCAACGGCTCATCGATGACCACGGATTCGACAAAGCGATGCGCATCGGGGCCGCCTTCAACGAACGCCCCCCGTTTTATCTGCGCGTGCTCGACGACCCACCGGCTCCCATCGTCGCCGAACTGACCGGCGTCGACGCCGTGCCCGGTGTCTGGCGCACCGACGCGCTTGACGAATCGATCCACAATGCTCTCGAAGGCGGCCGACTGATCATCCAGGACCTGGGAAGTCAGCTTGTGAGCCACTTCTCAGCGCCCGCCGCTGCCTCGCGCATCCTCGATGCCTGCGCCGGACTCGGCGGCAAGACGATGCACCTGGGCTACCTGGCGGGAGCTGACGCCACCATCGTCGCTGTCGAGCCGAACCGCTCGAAGCTCGATCGACTCGAGCAGACCGCCCAATCGACCAGTTTCGGCGACCGGATTCACACCTTCCACGGGCCCATCGAACAGTTGGGCGACGACACGGACCATCTCGAAAAATTCGACCTGGTGCTCGTCGACGCTCCCTGCACCGGCCTCGGCGTGATCCGACGCCACCCCGAAACCCGGTGGCGGCGAAGCCCCGACGATGTCGCCGACCGCGCCAAACTGCAGACCAAACTGCTGGAGCACGCCGCGAGCTACGTCGCCGAGGGTGGCACGCTCGTCTACAGCGTCTGCAGCTTCGTCGAAGAGGAAGGACCGGCACAGATTGAAGAATTTCTGAAGGTTCAACCCCGGTTCAAGCGCCAGCCTCCCCCCCAGAACACGGGCGTGGACTTCAGCCAGTTCACCGATGACGCCGGTCAGTTGCGCACCAATCCCGCCGACCACGATGCCGATGCGTTTTTTGCCGCCCGGCTGATCCACAGCGAGACCTAACCCGGAGATTTCACGCAGATGTGTAATGAGACACAGCAGGGCCCACGCTCACTGGATGCTGACGACCGACGCAATGTTGCGCATTGTGGAGGGAGAGCGACCATCGGGAGCGGTGCAGCGCCAGTGAGCGTGGGCATCTGCGAAGTCGCAATAGCATTTGCGTGAAATTTCCGGGCTAATACTGTCCCAGATGGAGATGAGGTTATGACCGATCTGCGAATTGCCCCCTCGATTCTCAGCAGTGATTTCGCCAACCTCGCCGACGAATGCTCGGCGGTGCTCAACGCCGGCGCCGACTGGCTTCATGTCGACGTGATGGACGGACACTACGTGCCCAACCTCACCATCGGGCTTCCCGTCGTCAAAAGTCTTCGGCGACATTTCCCCGACATCTTCCTGGATGCCCACCTGATGATCGACAACCCGGACGAGATGGCGCCCCGGTTTGCCGAAGCAGGCGCCGACCTGGTCAGCTTCCACCCCGAACCGAGTCGCCATCCCCACCGCACCGTCCAGAAAATCCGCGACGCCGGCGCCCAGGCGGGACTGGTGCTCAACCCCGCCACC
The DNA here is from genome assembly GCA_007120915.1 of Myxococcales bacterium. Taxonomy (GTDB): domain Bacteria; phylum Myxococcota_A; class Bradymonadia; order Bradymonadales; family Bradymonadaceae; genus SLJM01. The sequence continues at coordinate 11,010 of SKMT01000461.1, forward strand.
CCCCTGAACTGGATCGATTATGTGGCCGAAGACCTGGATCTGGTGTTGTTGATGAGCGTCAACCCCGGGTTCGGCGGCCAGTCGTTCATCACATCGACGCTCGACAAGCTGCGAGCGCTGAACCAGCGGCTCGACCAGCTCGGCACGCACTGTCTGGTGGAGGTCGACGGCGGGGTCAAACCCCACAACGCTGGCGACATCTATGACGCCGGCGCCGACGTGCTCGTCGCCGGCAGCGCCATCTTCGGCACCGGCGACTACGCCTCGGCCATCAAGGATCTGCGCGATGCCGCCACCTCGGTGACGGTGTAAGCACGCACAGCAGCCGGCTCCACGGTCACAGTTGAAACAGGATCGTGTTGAGGATCAGTTCGTTGTCCACGCCGGAGCTCTGAGTGGTGTGAAACGACGAAAATATCGCGGCACCGCCACTTGCATCATCGTAGGTGACCATCAACGCCGCGTCGTCGACCGTTTCACTGTCTGTCGGCACGTCTGCGCGAAACTGCACCGTCGAGTTCGCTCCTCCCCCGTCCTCAGCGATGGTAAAGCCAGCCATATCGAAGCTTAACTCTACCGTCGTCTTCCCCAGTGCGTCCTCCATATCACTGTCGACGACGTCGGCCGTATATTCTCCGGCCTGCCCGGCGCGCGGTGCCGACGTTCCCGCGATATCCTGGTAAAATTCGACCGCCTCCGGGATCGTCTTCTGCACGAAGGGCTGGGCGTGATCGGTGACCATCAGTCGATTCCCTGACTCCACGAACTCCCGAATGTTCGCTTCCGCTTTTTCTATATCCCAGGAATCCCCGTTAAAATCGAACAAAGCGCCCTCCAGGTCGGCCCACAGCCTTCCGCACTCGATAAGCAAAATATCGTAGGCATTCATCGCATCGATGTCGGCCAGAAACTGCGCAGCATCCTCATTGCCGTCGCCAAGGGGCCCGTCGGAGCCGACCACGTCGTAGTCGAGACCACGGTCATCCAACAGCTCCGTGATTTCGTCGTACTGTCCTTCCAGTATCGCGATATCGGCAGCGTCGGAGTCGAAACAGACCGTGTTCGCCAGATCGGTGGTCTCCCCGGGGATCACCTCCACCTGTGCGACCGACTCAAAGCTGCCTGAGCTCATCGTCAGTTCGTAGCTGCCTTCGGGCATGTCACCGAACTGAAACTGCCCGTCGTTGGGAGTAAGAATGGTTTCGACGAACGGATCGCCGTCGCAGTCCGTGCCCTCAAGTGTTATCTCCACCCCGCCCAGGGTTGTTCCGTCGGGTGCGCAACTGTTGACGACAAGATCACCGACGCCGCAACCGAACTGATCGCTGTTATAGGGGTCATTGTTCTGATTGTTCTGGTTGTCCTGGTTGCCGTCGTTGG
>SKMT01000305.1 GCA_007120915.1 Myxococcales bacterium
CGCCGACGAACTCGACGACGAGGAGGACGACGGTGAGCCGATCCGGTCCATCGAAGCCGAGGTTCTACAGGTGCTGGGCGATGACACCGTACCGGTGGCAATGGCGGAAGTGCAGTTCTACGTCACCCGTAAATTCGGCGATATCGGGTTTCACGGCGACTTCACGATGACCGACGGCGACGGAATTGTCGCCGAGGAGTTTCCCTCCGGGATGACCGGCGATGAAGAGGGAATCGTGGAGGTGAAAGTGCGCGTAGAGGGCCACGAAGATTTCGGCACCGTCAGCGACACCGTGGAGGTGCCCTGGGGCGAAAAAGTCGATGAATACCAGCCCCAGCGAGCGTTGTGGGCCGGCAGAGACGGGGTGCCCTGGTGGCTGCTGATCGGCGCCAACACCATGCTCGTCGGCGGCTGGGGGGTGATTGTCTATGTGATGTGGATGGTGGTCCAGATTCGGCGTCGAGAAGACGACGAGTAGGACCATCGGGCACCGCCGTCACCTACCCGGCGGCCAGTGGTGGCGGTGCCCAATACTTTTTTGTTTTTCTCTTAGCCCGGCCAGTGATTCTGATACGCAGGGGGCTGCTTGTCGGCTTCGCCGGCCAACTGCTGCAGCTTGTCATAGTCCACGATGGTGAACCCCCGGGTGTCCGTGCGCACCGGCCCCTCCTTGTTCCATCGGCTCATATAGCGGATTGCCGTTTCGTGTCGGACGTTCATCAACTCCGCGATATCGCCGCGGCTAAGCGGCAGAGCGACGCGTACACCCATTGTGCCGTCTTCCAGCCGTGTGCGCCGGCCTACCGAAAAGGCCAGCCGGGCGAATAACATCGCCAGCCGTCGTTCGGCGCCGGCGGCGGCCATCTCGTGGAGCCGCCGCAGCATCTTTCGATTCTCCGCGAGCATCTGCCGGAAGACTCCCTGCCACAGTTTCGGATGCTCTTCGAACTGATGCACCAGGTGATTGCGGTGCACTTCCAGGGTGATCGTGTCGTCCAGTGCCGTCACTGACACCGGACACGGTTGTTCCAGATACACCGACATATTTCCGGGGGGCTGGTGGTCCATGAAGACGTCGACCATAAACTGGCGCTGTTCATCTCGCCATTTGGTCGCTTTGACACACCCGTCGAGCAGGAAAATGAATCGCGACGAGCTGCTGCCTTCGCTGCGCAACCGCTCTTCGCGTTCGTAGCGCCGGGGGATAAACAGTTCCGCCCATCGAGCCAGTTGTTCTGAGGGGACGTGTTCAAACAATCTCAACTGTTGCAACTGTTCGAATTTCTGCATGATGACCCTCGCAGATGGCAGCGGACGAACCCGCGTCGTTGGCTCTGATTGTGGGGTACAGAACATGCAAGATGGGGGCCGGTATCTGGGGCAAATTGTCGCGGTTCGGAACCGATCGGGGATCGTGAAACCGGTGTTGCAGCATTGGGCGAGGGAAGGACAGACAAGACGCCCCCATGCGGAGAACATCGCATTCCTGCGAGTCGCCGGGCGGGGCTGTTGCGCTGTTGCGATACGGTTTCCCCGTCTTTTTTTGGTCAACTCGTCGCTGCGATTGGCTCTGGATCGACATCTCCGGCCAGCTCTCGCAGCTTGTCGTAGTCGACGATGGTGAATCCCTGGGAGTCCGTGCGAACCGGCCCCTGTTTGTCCCAGCGGCTCATGTGCCGGATCGCTGTTTCGGTGCGCACGCTGATCAGTTGGGCGATGTCGTTTCGTCGCAGGGGCAGGTCGATGCGGATGCCCATCTCTCCGTTGTCCAGCCGGGTTCCCCGTCCCACAGCTAGGGCAAACCGGTAGAACAGCATCGCCAGTCGGGACTCCGCGCCGGAGACCGACAATTCCTGCAGCCGGCGCAACATCCGGCGATTCTGCTCTACCAACTCCCGCTGCAGCCCGCGTGAGACGTCGGGATGGTCCGCCAGATGCTCGATGAAGTGGCTGCGATGAATCTCCAGCGTTGTCACTTCTGTGATCGCGCTGACTGTCACCGGAGAGGGTTGATCCAGGTACACGGCGATGTTCTCGATGGACTGTTGTTCGCCGTAGACATCGACGATGAACTCGTCATCTTCAAAGCCGCGGCTTACCGCCTTGACGTAACCGTCGATGATGAACACCAGGTAGTTTTCCCGTCGACCTTCCTTGCGCAGCTTCGTCCCCGGGGCGTACTGGCGTTCCAGGAAGTACTCACTGGTCAGCTCCAACAGCCCGGGGGGAACGTGGTAGAACAGCTCCAGCCTTGTCAGTTGTCTGAGTTTTTCCATTGCTTGCCTCCCGGGTTCCGTCGACGTATTCACATCGTTGCGCCGTCGTTCATGCGCATGGGTATGCAAAATGGAGGCCGGCTTCGAAAATTGTACCGTCGTCGTGAGTGTCAGGATGTCTTCACAGCGCCCCCGGTTGAATCATCAACTCATTGATCTGCTGGAGCCGGTAACCCGGTGGCTCGGCGAAGAGTACTTCGATGCCGACGTTCGTGGGGTCGACAGATGGCCCGAGGGACCGGCGTTGGTGGTGGGGAATCACAACGCGGGGATCGTCACTCCGGACTCGTTTATTTTGTACGGGGAGCTGGTGCGCCAGCACGGGGTCGATGCGCTGCCGGTGGCGCTGGCTCACGAATTGTTGTTTCGGGTGCCCCTGCTTCGGGATGTGCTCACCGCCGGCCGGGCTGTTCCTGCGGGACCAGAAAGTGCAGCGAAAGCTCTTGAGAAGGGACACAAAGTGTTGGTGTATCCGGGAGGAGACTGGGAGACCCATCGTCCCAGCCGCCATCGCGACCGCATTGACTTTGGCGGCCGCCGAGGCTTCGTTCGCCTGGCGCTGGAGGCAAAGGTACCGGTGATCCCGGTGGTCACCGCCGGGGCCCACGACGGCTGGTATGTGTTGACCCGTGGCGACTGGATCGCCCGGAGTCTGGGGCTGGACCGGTTGTTTCGCATCAAAGTATTTCCCATCGCCTTCGGGCTTCCCACGGGACTGATCATCGGTCCCGCCACCCTGCATCTGCCACTGCCCACGGAGATGATCATCGACGTGGGCGAACCCATCGAGCTGCAGGGCGACCCGGAGAGCGCAGAAGATGTGCAGCGCGGCTACGACCTGGTGACCTGGACGATGCAGGAGAGGCTGACCGAGCTCGCTGCTGAACTACGGTGATATACCCCCCCCAAAACGCCCCCCCAAACGTCCCGAGGGGCTGACGATGGCCCGGTGTTTTGGGCTCATCACGCCACCTCCGGGCAGTCGTGCAGCCCCAGATTGAGCACGGAAAACTCCTGGTGGTCACCGGTAGTTCATCGCCGCGTTCGTGAACAAAATTTGTTGCAGATTCTGGTCGGAATTCCAGAGGATTCTGGCGCTGGAGCCCACTTCATTGTCACTCAAGACCGGATTC
>SKMT01000297.1 GCA_007120915.1 Myxococcales bacterium
AGTTTCGAAGCGCGAACAATCCCTTGCGGAGCCTGAGCAGTGATTTCAACAGATGATTGACCACGTCCGGAGCAATGAATTGGCGATGACGTACGATCAGAAGTTGCGTTTCGAGTTCAGCAGCCGATGCGCAGGCGACGCGAACATGCCGAAGAAAAAGCCCGATCGTGCCGCCTGCACAGCCTTCGGCGATATTCGACGGCATAGACACGGCAGCATCCTTCATCTGTGCAGACAGCCCGTATTTTTCGCAGGGCGGCATGTCTTCGCACAGATCATAAACCCGCATGACCAGGTCCATTCCTCTCTTCCAGACTCGAAGTTTCCGAAAACCGTCTTCATTCGCGATGCCAGGAAGCGCCGCGTACTGCTGGTTCTCGTTTTGTTCGCCGAGCTGCTCGTTGCCTTCCTTGTTCGATACAGAGCCTTGTTCCGTCGACATAGTTGCCATCCTCAGTGCGAGAGAAACGTTTGACTGCCCTCACTTCTATTGTCGACGAAACCACCCCCGATCTTTCGTGTCGTTACATGCTTTTTCATTCCTCGGCTGCACGACCCCCCCCAACCATCAACCAATAACGACCACAGACCACCGACGACCAAACCAGACCACTGCCCCCCATGAACCTCCAACCCATAACCAATAACCAACAACCAATAACGCCACAGGCCAACCACCGACCCCCGTGAACCTCCAACCCATAACCAATAACCGACCAACCCATAACCAATGCAGTACGTCCCGCTGTTCTGCAAAACCAACTACTCCTTTCTCGAAGCCCCCGCCCACCCCGGCCAACTGGTGCGCAGGGCCGCCGAGTTGGGTCTGCCCGCCATCGCGATCACCGACCGCGACGGGTTGTATGGGGTCGTCGATGCCCACCGGGAGGCCACAGATCTGGGCATCCAGCTTATCGTCGGCGCTCAGATCAGCGTCGACGACGGCACCTCGATTGTGTTGCTTGCCACCAGCCGGGAGGGCTACGCCAATCTGTCGTCGCTGATCACCCTGGGAAGGCGCCGCTGTGAGAAGGGAGACAGCCAGGTCACCTGGGGGGAAGTGGCAGAACACGCCGGCGATTTGATCGCGTTGTGGGGCGGGCAGGAGAGCCTGCTTGTGGCCGATGAGTGCCCCGGCGAGGTCGTCGAGCTTCTCTCTGAGGCCTTCGGCGACCGGCTCTACGCGATGGTCACCCGTCATTTCGACGCCCGCGAGGATGCGCGCCGCCCCCTTCTGTTGGCGCGAGCCGAGCGCTGGGGGCTGGAGACCGTCGCCGCCGTGGAAGTGCTGTATCACCACCGCGAGCTGCGGCCGCTGCAGGATGTTCTCACCTGCATCCGCCACGGGGTCTGCCTCGACGACGCCCGGGGGGTTCTCAAGCCCAACGCCGAACACGCTCTCTGTGCCCCCGACGAGTTCGCCCGGCGGTTCGCCGACTGGCCCGACGCCATCGAGCGCACCCTTCACATCGCCGGTCGCTGCCGGTTTTCGATGGACGATCTCGACTACACCTATCCCACCGGGGAGATCCCCGACGGGTACGACCCCGACACCTGGCTTCGAGAGCTGACGCTTCGGGGGGCCCGAAACCGCTACGGGGGCCAGATCCCCGATGACGTCGAAGATCAGCTCGTCGATGAGTTCGCCGTCATCGAGCAGTTGGGCTACGCCGGGTACTTCATCACCATGAAGGAGATCATCGATTACTGCCGCGACCACGACATTCTGTGTCAGGGTCGTGGATCGGCGGCGAATTCGGCGGTCTGCTACTGCCTGGGGATCACGGCGGTGGACCCGGTGAAGATGGATCTGCTGTTCGAGCGGTTCATCTCCCGGGAACGGGCCGAACCGCCGGACATCGACCTGGACATCGCCCACCAGCGCCGCGAAGAGGTCATCCAGCACGTCTACGAAAAGTACGGGCGCGACCGCGCCGCCATGGTCGCCAACGTCATCCGATACCGGCCGAAGTCAGCGGTGCGCGACGTCGGAAAAGCGCTGGGGCTGGACCCGTCGGTGCTCGAACGGCTCGCCCGGCTGCTCTCAAGAAGCGGGGCGCTGTCTGATGAGCACTTCCAACAGGCCGGGCTCGACGCGTCGACGCCGAAACACCGCCGGCTCGCTGCACTGGTCCACCAACTCCTGGACGTTCCGCGCCACCTGTCGATCCACCCCGGCGGGTTTTTGCTCACCCGCGAGCCCATCCGTCGGATCGTCCCCGTCGAAAACGCCACCAAACCGGGGCGCACGGTCATCCAGTGGGACAAGTACGGCGTCGAGGGCATGGGACTGTTCAAGGTAGATCTTCTGGGGCTGGGCGCGCTCACCCAGCTCGACGAGGCGTTTCGGCTTCTTCGCCGCCACAAGTCCATTGATGTGACCATGGACCGGCTGCCCGAAGACGACGAGGCGACCTACGACATGATCTGCGACGCCGACACCCTGGGGGTGTTTCAGATCGAAAGCCGCGCCCAGATGTCGATGCTCCCCCGGCTCAAACCGCGCCGCTACTACGATCTGGTCATCCAGATCAGCATCATCCGCCCCGGCCCGATCACCGGGGATATGGTCCACCCCTACCTTCGGCGACGCCAAAACCAGGAGCCGGTCACCTATCCACACCCCGATCTGAAACCGGTGCTCGAAAAGACGCTGGGCATCCCCCTGTTTCAGGAGCAGGTGATGAAGCTGGCGGTCATCTCCGCGGACTACACCCCGGGAGAAGCGGATCAGCTTCGCCGCGACATGGCCGCCTGGCGCGCCCACGGCAAGATTGAGCGCCATCGAAAACGGCTGATCGATCGAATGGTCCAAAACGGGATCGAACCGCAATTCGCCGAACGCATCTTCGGGCAGATTCAGGGCTTTGCAGACTATGGGTTTCCCGAAAGCCACGCCGCCAGTTTCGCGCTGATCGCCTATGCCACCGCCTATCTACGGTGTCACCACCCGGTGGTGTTTGCTTGCTCTCTTCTCAATGCACAGCCCATGGGCTTTTACAGCTCGGCGTCCATCGTCGAAGACGCCCGCCGCCGCGACATCCGGGTGTGCCCCATCGACGTGCGCCACTCTCAACGCGACTGCACCCTCGAACCCGTCGACGACAGCCCCCATCCGTTCGCGTTGCGCATGGGGCTTCGCTACGTCAAAGGGCTGCGCGACGACAGCATCGAGCATCTGCTACAGCTTCGTGACGCCGACCCCTTCGAAGACCTCGACGATCTGCTGGAGCGCACCGATCTGGACGACGGCCAGCTTCGCCGCCTGGCCGAAGCGGGCGCCTTTGAGGGATTTGGTATCACCCGCCGCCAGGCGATCTGGCGCATCGAGGGCTGGCAGTCGACCCGCGACGCCCCCCTGACGCTTCCGCTCGAAGACGGCGACGACGACCTGGTCC
>SKMT01000014.1 GCA_007120915.1 Myxococcales bacterium
CTCGTTGCGTTGCTCAGCATCAATGGTCCGGATCGTACCGGCGATCGTGACCACTTCCGGGATGACATTGGGGACGTGGCCTCCCTGAATCTGGCCGATGGAAATTACCGCCGGCACCCGGGTGTCGAAGTTCTGGGCCGTCAACTGATAGAGGGCATTACAGAGCTGGGTGGCCACGAAGATGGAGTCGACACACTGATGAGGCCGGGCGCCGTGGCCACCCTTGCCGCGCACTTCGAACTGAAACCGGTCGAAGGAGGCAGTGAAGGCGCCGTGGCGAATCCCGATCTTGCCCACTGCCAGCTCCGGATCACAGTGAAGCCCCAGCACCGCATCGACGCCCTCAACCGCGCCGAAGGCGACCATATCCCGGGCTCCGCCCGGGGTGATCTCCTCGGCGTGTTGATAGATCAGACGAATTCGCCCTGGCAATTCGGCGCGATGGGCGGCAAATCCCAGCCCCGTGCCATAGACGGTGGCCATGTGCACGTCGTGGCCACAGGCATGCATCACTCCGTCGTTCTGAGAGCGATAGGGCACGTCGTTGAGTTCCTGGATCGGCAGCGCATCGATGTCGCTTCGGATGGCCACCGTAGGCTGGATGTCGGCGTCAAAGCCCGGTGGCGTGATGTCGGCGTACAATCCGGTGCCCTCGGGGCGAACGCTCACCTGGTAGCCCAACTCCTCCAGGTGGCTGGCAAGCTTGGCAGTGGTCTCGAACTCTTCTTTGCTCAGTTCCGGATGAGCGTGGAAATGACGGCGAAGTGCGATGAGTTCATCGCGGTTGTCCAGGATCCGCTGTTCGATGTCTTCTAGTAGGTCGATGGTGGGAGGCTTCATGGAGATTCCGTCAGTTCCAGGCAGCGCAGTAATACGGGGCGAGCATCAACTGCGTCGGTGTTGCACAAGCGGGGGCGGAGCCGGCGTAGGAGCACCGAATGCACCCGTTCAGGGACGCGAAATCCTAGCCTTACCGGCGAAAATCATCAAGACGCGGCGCCTTTCGCCATTCAACGGGAGTAGAGAGGTGAAGCGACACAACGCGTCGGTTTCGCCCGCTGTAGTTGTCCGGGCGTTGTAGCCCTTGTTCAATTGTTCAACGTAGCTGGATTGAGCAACATTTCAGAGGCCGGTTTCAACCCTGGGTGGTGTCGTGCTACTACCCAGGGTTCAGAACCCTGAGTCACCGTTGAATGGGCGTTGTTCTTGCAGATTGAGGAATGAAATGCCGTACCGATTTGCCGTTTTGTTCGTGGTTGTTGTCGCTCTGATGGCGGGGACGGTTACGCTGGCGTCATGCAGCAGCTCCGGCGATGTCAAGCCCGACGAAGAGCATGTCGAAGCTTTGGAGGGCCCGGATGTCACCGATGCGTATCAGTTGGGCAAAGAGTGGTTGCCCGGCGATGCGATGGTTGTCGTTTCCGCCTCCGGTGAATCGATCTGGGAGATGTTGGGAGAGGATCTGCTGCCGATGTCCAATCCGGAGGCCGATCCCGGAGAGTTGGGCACGGTCGAAGGGGTACGAGAAGACCTGAAAAACATTGTGGCCGGGGAGCTGGGATTCGATCCGACGGAGGCCGACAAGGTGGTGGCGGCTGCTTCGCTGGAACGCACGGTGGTGGTGTTGTTTGGAGACATCGACGAACCCGACGGATCTGCTGTCGATACCATTGCTGGCACCGACGTCTACGAGCTGGGCCATCCGATGCCGGCGGTGCAAATGGGACCGGGGCAAGGGGCGACGGCAGCGATGATCGAAGAGCCGCGCCGGGGTGTCGTCATCAGTTCGGAGCCCGCGTTTGTGGGGCAGTTGCTGGAGGCCCGCAACGGTGGAGATGATGCGGAGAATCTGGCAGGGGCGGCGATGGGGGATGAGTACGCCCGTCTGTTCGAAGAGGTTGAGGGAAGCCGAATCGCCGTCGCCGGGGCACCGGGGCCGGTGGCAGGGCTGGCAGCAGACCAGATGCCACTGCCAGATTCGGCGGTCGCAGGGGGCAGTATCACTGCAATGAAAGCGACCATCGAGGGCTCTGATGAGACCCTCTACCAGATCTCCGAACTTGTCGAGCAGAGCCTGCAGGTGGCCCACGACGAGTTCGACGCAGTGTACGACGATGCCCAGCCGGGGACGGTGGATCGCCTCGCTGCGATCTACACCCGGCATCTGATGGCTGCCCTGGATGACCAGCTTCAGTCGAGCCCGGAGGACGGGCAGCTTCGCTTCGATGTGCAACTTTCGGGCTCGCCGACTACGTTCGCCATGGTCGCCGGGGTCGGTGCTGCCTTGGCCATTCCGGCGTTTTACACCTACCAGCAGCGTGCCCGGTTCGCCGAAGCGGAAGGCACGATGTCGAGAATGGCCGACGGAGCACGTGCGTACTTCGAGGGAGATCAGCAATTTAGCCGCGAAGATGGTGTAGAGCCGTGGCATGTCGCAGATGAAGATGCGGATTATCGTCCGGGCCAGCCGGTACCATTCGACAAGAAGACGTTTCCAGGTGGACCTGAAATAAAAGTCGTCTCCTCTCCCGAGGTTCCCAGCGGAGGCGATTCCGTTTCGTATGAACCAGAAACGGTCAAAGGGGACATCAACGCGCAACTGGTCTTCGATGCGCTGGGCATCCATCAGATGGAACAGCAACGCTTCCGCTACGTCTTTGAGACAGGCTCCGGAACCGGTAGTGACGCTACTGCAACGATTCGTGCGGAGGCGAATTTCAATCCCGACAGCCCCCACAACCACACGGTGATCCAGGAACTGGAGGTTGGCGAACATATGGGCGCTGTCGTGATTCCGATGTACACGAAACACGAAGGTGAATGATGATGCATACGCACAAGATTGAGACGGTTGGTGTCGCCCTGATGATCGTTCTGGTCGGGGTTGTTGTGCTGGGTTCCGGGTGTGCTTCCGTAACCGGGCCCGACGACGAGTTCCCGCGGGGCCAGATGGATGCAGCCGACACATTCGAAGCTGCTTCCCAGTGGTTGCCCGCCGACTCGCTGGTGGTGGCTGCAGCAGCTGGCGACCCGGATCTGGACCAGTGGCGACGAGACCTGCTTCCGGTGGCCAGCCCAGACATCGAGCCCGGAGAGACCGGCAGCATTGAAGCGCTGGAGGAGGAGTTCCGCGCCGAGTATGTCGAAATGATCGGGTTTGATCCCATCGACAGCCATGCCATCGCCCTGGCCGCCGTCGAGGATGGTGTCATCGGTGTGTTGTTTGGCAGCTACGACGAGCCGACGGGGCTGGATACAACCGAGGTAGAGGGCCAGAAGGTCTACTCCTTGTCAGTGGACCAGCTCTTTACGGAGAGTGCCCTGGGCCTGGACACCTCGCTGTATCTGTGGCCCACCGACGACCCCGCTGGAGCGATGGTGGTTGCTACCGATCGCGACCTGCTTCCCGTCGGGGAGACAACAGCGCTTGCAGATGAAGGTGACGACGGCAAATTCCAGCCGCTGTTCGAACAGACCGAGGGAGCAACTATCGCTGCTGTCACCCCACTTGCTGAGGCATTCGAACGGCTCGGTGAGGGGGATGAGCGCCTGCCGGACTCGGTGCTGATGCGCTACGATGATCGGTCTGTTGCACTGGCAGCGCGCGGGAACGAAGAGGGGCTAGAGATGCTGGATGAATATCTGATGCAACAACTCGGGGAATGGTCGGACCCGGTCGAGCAAATGGCTCAATGGGACGATAACCATGTGTTGATGGAACTGTTGAACACGTACACCCGCCACGGGCTGGCGTCGGTGTCTGAGCAGCTCTCCGGTGGTGTGGAGGATGGCTCGCTGCGCTATCAAGTAAACCGAGCCGGCGCCTCGGACATCGCACTGGCAGCATCTTTAGTATTGATAGCTACCGGGACGGGCTATGCGTCGATCGCCGTTGGGTTCGAGCAGTGGGAGCGGGAGATGGAAGAGGAGCTGCAGCGGGAACAAACCGATGAGCTCATTGAGCTTCAGGAGGATGACCCGGCGCAAGAACATCACCAGGTGGATTCGTCACAGACCGATGCGGATGGTGAACACGGCGAATATACCTGCCCGATGCATCCAGAAGTACGAAAAGAGGACGCGGGCCAATGTCCCACCTGCAAGATGGATCTCGTAAAAACCGACAAGACAGAATCGAGTCCGTAGCCCGTTACGAACTCAGCCCAGGGGGAAGGTCATGACGATAGACATCGCCCGGTTGGTCGATCGCCTGCTTTCCAATCCGGGGCCCGGCCGGTTCGATTTGACAGGATAGGCGCTGTCAGGTTCTGTGGTGGTACTGGGAAACAGCAACGGGTGTCGTGACACACAGAGAGAGTGCGTGATGAGCGAGCTGGATAACGACGGGATGATTCGTATTACAACAGCAGTGGTGGTCGCCGGGGTTGTCTTACTGGTTTCAAGTTGTGCTTCCGCCATGAGTTTCCAGGGCGAATTTCCCCGGGGTGAGATGGATGCGCCCGATACGTTTGATGCGGCCGCTCAGTGGCTGCCGGGCGACTCGAAGATCGTAACCACTGCTTCAGCAGATCCCGACCACAACCAGTGGAGGAAGGACTTGCTGCCCACCGAGAGGCTCGGGCCTGACGCCGATCCTCTCAGCAGTGTCTGGACACTGGAACAGGAGTTCCGCGCTGAATCTGTGGAAAGGATGGGGTTTGATCCTTTCGACAGTCACGCAATCGCGCTGGCTGTGCTCGAAGATGGGGCCGTCGCGATATTGTTCGGTGTAGACGATGAACCCGAGGGATTGTCCGAACACGAGATCAACGGCGAGACGGTCTACTCGCAGCCGTTGGACGAGTTGGTGTCACACGACTCGCTGCAGTTGGAGGGCTCCCTTTATTTGTGGCCCAGCACTGAGCCGGAAGGGGCGATGGTGATGGCCACCGATCCACAATTGCTTCCTGTGGGAACGACCTCCGCACTTTCCGATCAGCAGGAGTACGAAGAATTTCGGGCCTTATTCGGCGATGCGAAGGGGGCGAGTCTGGCAGCGGCTTCCCCACTGGGCTGGGTGGAGCAACGGGACGACATCGACGATGATCGCGAGCCGGAGCCCATCCAACTGAATTCGGGCGAGGAAACCTACGATCTGGTGATACAGGGGGACCCAGAGATGCTAGAGGAGATTGATCCGGAGGCCAGAGACCAACTTCGAACGTGGGGTGAGCCGGTTGAGGAGAGCGGCCAATCCGACGACACTCATCTGATTATGGAACTTCTGAACATCTATGGCGGTCCGGGGCCCGGGCTGTCAGCGCTGTACCATCAGCTCTCCGGAGAGTTTGAACATAACAGGATGGGCTACGAAATCAGGCGAACCGATGGGTCCAATATTGCACGGGCATTGGCGCTGACGGTGATGACCATCGGGGTGGGCTATGCGTCCGTCGCCGTGACAAAACAAGAACCGGAGCCGGAACAGGACCCCCTCTTTGACCTGGAAGAAGAGCTTAAGAAGGAACCGTGTACCGGGTCGCCAGAAGAATATCCCGTACCCCGCTAGGTTTGAAATCTCGAGCGTCGCACAGTGCTGTATGATCGGCTCCAACGCCCTGATCGCGGCTTCGATCTGGCGGCTGGAGGCAATTTAGCGTTGGTTGTCACTTTGGCCCGGAAGATCATGGCGATAGACATCGCCGAGTGGTTCGAGCGCCTGCTTGACGTCTTCGACATTGTCGGCGTCGGGCAGCGCCACGATGCAACCACCACCGCCGGCACCGGTCAGTTTCGCACCTAACGCTCCGGCATCTCGGGCCGCGTAACAGGCTCGTTCGAGTACCTCCGTTGATACCCCCAGGGCGCTGAGCAGCCCCTGATTGATGTTCATCAGTTCACCAACCCGGGGCCAATCACCGTCGGCCAGCGCCTCGGCGCCGGCGTCGGCGACGGCACCGAACTCATCGAGAAGCCCCTCGATCAACCGGGGGTGACCGTCGCGAAGCCGACGAACGGACTGCACCATTCGGGCCGTTGAGCTGGCCGGGGCGACCCGGGCGACAAGCCAGGTGTTGGACGGCACATCCAATGGTTGGAATCGGGGGCCTTCGCCATTGCTGCGGAATGCGAAAAACCCCTCGCCTCTCGCGGCGCGCTGGTCGATACCCGACGGGGTGCCGTGGAAGACTGCCTCTGAGGCGCTGACGGCCTTGTCGACCGCCGCGCGCTGGGCCGCACCCTCAAGCCCCTTCAGATCGGCGGCAGCCTTCGCCATCGCCGTGGCCATCGCCGCCGAGCTTCCCAGGCCCACGCCCAACGGAATGTCGACCTGCACATCGATGGTCAACTGCTTTGGGTCGAGCTGAAATGTCGAGAAGAGACGATCCGCCGCCTGACGCACCCTCTCATCGACCTCCAGTGCACCGTTGATCGTCTGGAGATGAAACGACGGGGAGCCCATAGTACTCAGGTTCGCGCGCACCCCGCCGGCGAGACTGCAGGCGACAGCGGTCCGTTGGTAGACCACGCTGTGTTCGCCGAACACGATCAGCTTGCCGTGCCCCCGGGCTGTGGCGGAATCGTTGGTCAAAATCGCGCTTCTCAGTTGAACACACCCGCCGAAATGCCGGACTCGCTGATTTCGAGCTTGATCTCTTCGGGCATCTCGTCGGCGTGGGCGTCGGCGTAGTCGCAGGCTGCCTCAAACTCATCATCGTCATACATGCACAGGTACACGTCTTTGACGTTGGTCAGCCGCGGCAATTCCTGGCCGGTGATCTTCCAGAAGGTTTCCAAAAACTTTTCGAGAGGAAACCCGGCCACACCGCATCCGACGGCGGGAAAGGCGAGCTGGCTTAACTCCAGCTCATCGGCCAGGTCGTAGGCGTTGAGAATGGCGTTGGAGATCAGCCGGTTGTTGACTTCTTTGGCGCCGACGATGGCGACGTGAATCAGGCGTTTGCAGTTGAGCTGTCCCGGCTCGGTGTCCACCGCTTTGCCCGGATCGAGGCGGTTGCCGTTGAGCATGCTGCGGGCCATGTGCAGCGTCTGCTGGATGTAGGGTCCACCGCGGCGGGCAATCGCTCCACTGACGCCGCTTCCCAGAATCAACCCTGTGTTCGAGGGGTTGACCAGGGCGCCGTCTTTCAGTGGTAGCAGCGTGATATCGCCCTGAGTGATGATCAGATTGTGAGTCGTCTCGGTCATGATGGTTCCACAGGTGTCGGAAAAAGGGGTTGGAACAATGTGGCTGAATGGTCGTGTCTACTTCCTGTTGGGCGTAGTACGTGGCGGCGCGCAGGTCAATCGCGGTCTGCTGCCGCCACGATCTGAATCGGCGATTCATCGTCGACAAAGCTGGTCGGGCGTTCGATCGCTTCGGCGAGTCGCCGCTCGTATTCGTCGCGTGAAATCTCGCAGGCGCCGAACTGTTTGAGGTGTTCGGTCACAAACTGGATATCCAGCAGTCCGAAATCTCGTTGGTCCAACCGCTGTACAAGCTGGGCCAGACAGATCTTGGAAGCATCTGTTTTGCGGTAAAACATCGACTCTCCCGCAAAAAATCCACCGATGCTCACCCCATACAACCCGCCGACCAGCTCGTCGCCATCCCAGGCTTCGACGGTATGCACGAAACCGAGTCGGTGTAGCTCGGCATAGGTGTCGGCGAGCCCACTGGAGATCCAGGTCTGTTGCTGAGTTTTACGCGGGGCCGCACAGCCCTCGATCACAGCGTCGAAATCGCGGTTGATCCAGATATCGAAGGGCCGCTGGCGCACCGTCTGGCGAAGCCGGCTCGGGCAGTGAAACTGCTCGATGGGCAGAATCGCTCTCGGATCGGGGGCGTACCAGTAGATCTGGTCGTCTTCCTCGGGGTGAGCCATCGGGAAGGCGCCCTGGGTGTACGCAGACAGCACAAGCTGTGCGGAAGGTCGCTTCATCATTGGGGTGCTTCATCAGGGGCGACCATCTTTGCGGGCTGAACTGCCTCGTCGAACTCTTCACCGCTGAGATAGCCGAGTTCGACGATCGCTTCGCGAAGCGTCTTCTCCTCCTTGTGGGCCTTCTTGGCGACATCGGCGGCCTTGTCGTAGCCGATCACCGGGTTCAGCGCTGTGACCAGCATCAGACAACGCTGCAGATACTCGTCGATCTGGTCGTGGTTCGGTTCGATGCCCACCACGCACTTGTCGGTAAACGAGTGCATCGCGTCGCTGAGAATGTGAATCGACTCCAGTACGTTGTGCACCAGCATCGGTTTGTAGACGTTCAACTCGAAGTTGCCGCTGGCCGCCGCGAAACCGACCGCTGCGTCGTTGCCCATCACCTGGGTGCAGACCATCGTCATCGCTTCGGACTGGGTGGGGTTGACCTTGCCGGGCATGATCGAGGAGCCGGGCTCGTTGCTGGGAATGATCAGCTCGCCGATGCCGCAGCGCGGCCCGCTGGCCATCCATCGGACGTCATTGGCGATCTTGTTCAGCGCTACCGCCAGGGTTTTGAGCGCTCCGTGCGCTTCCACCAGGGTTTCTTTGCCGGCGAGAAGCGCGAACTTGTTGGGCGCCGACGTAAACGCGTAGCCGGTGCGGTCGCTGAGCACCTCGCAGACCTTCTCCGGATAGCCCTCCACGGTGTTAAGCCCGGTGCCCACGGCGGTGCCACCGATGGCGAGCTGTGCGACCATTTCAACGGAGTGTTCGACGGCGTCGCGGGCGTAGTCGAGTTGAGCGACGTAGCCTGAGAACTCCTGGCCCAGCGTGATGGGTGTGGCATCCATCAGGTGGGTACGCCCCACCTTGACCACGTCGTCGAACGTCTCTGCTTTCTCGGCGAGGGCGTCGCGCATCTTGTCGACCGCCGGCAGCAGTTCGGACTGCATCTGGTCGACCACGGCCACGGCGGTGGCGGTGGGAAAGCTGTCGTTGGTCGACTGGCTCATGTTGACGTGATCGTTGGGATGGACCGGTGATTTCGACCCGATCTCCCCGCCCATGATCTCGATGGCCCGGTTGGCGATGACCTCGTTGGTATTCATGTTGGTCTGTGTGCCGCTTCCGGTCTGCCAGACCGCCAGGGGAAACTGGTCGTCCAGCTTCCCTTCGATCACCTCTGTGGCCGCCTGCTGGATCGCCTCTTTTCGCTCGTCGTCCAACAGACCCAGCGAGGCGTTCGCCTCGGCGCAGGCGTATTTGACCAGCCCCAACGCCTTGATCATCGGGCGGGGCATCTGGTGGTCGCCGATGTCGAAGTTCTGTAGCGAGCGCTGGGTTTGAGCGCCCCAGTACGCGTCGGCTGGTACTTCCACGGGGCCCATCGAGTCGTGTTCGGTGCGGGTGGACATGGTCTACCTCTTGTTGAGTGATGGAGATGCTGACGTCTTCGGGGTCGGTAATATTTCACCAACCGGGTCAAACTCAAGGGCACCTCTAAGGTCGTGGGGTCGTGAGGTTGTGGGGTCGTGGGGTCATGAGGTCGGTCGCGGGTCAAACCGGAAGCGGTGCGTTCGCCGGAGCGTAGCCCCGACCGACTGGAGGCCTACGGCCGAAAGGAGTTCGGGGGCCCGAGGTACGTGAAACCACCGGGGCATCGTAATCGTTGTGGGGTCGGAGGTGCCAGGATTTTCGACGAGCCCTCGATTGTGACAATATTGCCAGTGATACCTGACCGGCGAGTACGCAGCACCGAGACAGTCGCGAGGCGACCAGTGACTTCTGAGCCGCTCCACACAACCTGCCGCGTCGTTGATGCTTCGGCCGACGAATCGGGGATGGCCAACGATGAACTGGAGCAGATGCTCTGCGAGCCGCTCGACGAGTTGGATCGGGAACTCGACGAGATGGCCCAGGCGCTGCTTGTGCGCGACGACCGCTCGACGCCGGAGGAGCCACGCCGTGGGAGCCGATTTCGCCGATCCACCGTCGAAGACGGCTATCTGATGGCCATCCTGAGCCACTTCAGCGTCGTCTTTGGTATCCCCGTGTTCGTGGCGACTCTCTGGATGCGAGACAACGAGTTTTCGCTTCACCACGCCCGCGCCGCCGGGGCGATCTACGTGCTGTCGCTTCTGTTTTTCGTGCTCGCTATTGTGAACTGCGCTGTGTTTCTTCCGCTGGTGTTCCTGTGCTATATCCCGGCGCTGATCGGAGTCTACCGGGCTGCGGCGGGAGTCGAGGCCGGATCGTCGGCCTTCGAGCCGGCGGGTGAACGTCTCTTTGGATGGATTGAGGTAAAACAGTGACGAAACAAGAGGTTGCGAAGCACATCGGTCAGATGCTCGACGAGTTGTATCCGGAAACCCCCATTCCCCTCGACCATAAAGATGCCTACACCCTCCTGGTGGCCGTATTGCTGTCGGCGCAGTGTACCGACGAGCGGGTCAACAAGGTTACCCCGGATCTGTTCGATCTTGCCGACAATCCCTGGGATATGGCGCAGTTGGAGGTCGACCAGATCCAACATGCCATCCGCTCCTGCGGGCTGGCGCCCACCAAGGCCAAACGCATCAAGAAGCTGTCGCAGATACTGATCGACGACTACGACGGTGAGGTCCCCGACACGCTCAAGGATATGAAGAAACTGCCCGGTGTCGGCCAGAAGACCGCCTCCGTGGTGATGTGCCAGTGGTTCGGGATGCCGGCGTTTCCCGTCGACACCCACATCCACCGGCTCGCCGAGCGCTGGGGGCTCTCAAGCGGCAAGAATGTCAAACAGACCGAAAAAGACCTTAAAGAGCTGTTTCCGAAACAAGAGTGGACCCGTCGGCATCTGCAGATCATCTTTTACGGACGCGAATACTGCCCGGCGCGCGGCCACGAACCCGAAGAGTGTCCCATCTGCACGTTCGTCGCTGAAGAGGCTGAGGCGGCGTGAATGTAGATGCGAAACTCTGACTCCCGGGATGCGTCTGACCGTCGAGTAACCACGACCGCCATCTATTTGAGGCGCCTGAACTACGGCTAACTAAAATTTATGGGGAGCTTCGACTGACCGCGGTGGAACACGACCCAAGACTGACGACCGAAGACCGTGATTGCCACCGACGACTCGAATCGCTATTTGTAGGTTCCAACCATCGACTGAAACGCTGATTTTTCTGATGCACGGCTATTGATGATGATTTCGTACAATCTCCGCAGATTCGCTGTCGTTACAGCAATCGCTTTCGCGCTTGCCGGCTGCATGGACGACGAAGACGAATCGAGCGCCCCCGGCGGGTTGCCACAGTCCGATTCCACGGTCCTTCCCGCCGACAGCAAGGGCGATGCGATGGGCCACCCCGAATCGTTCGATGAGTTCCTCAACTACGTCTACTGCGAATCCGACGGGGCGGTCTGTGTCGTCGACGGCGACCTGCCGCTTCCCGGCAACATGGATGCACTCCGTGTGTTCTACAAAAAACATGTCGCCGGAAACGGGGACTACGACAACGCCCAGCAGCCGCTGACGGTCAACCGCGGCGACCGCGGCGATGACCTGTGGTATGGCGACAAACGCCACGATCTGAGCTTCTGCATCAGCGACGAGTTCGGTGACGACAAGGACAAGGTCATCGAGGCTACCATCGGTGCCGCCGAGGACTGGGAGGAGATCGCCGATGTGACATTTCCGTATCGCGACGACCAGGACCACCGTTGCGACCGGGACAACGCTCAGGTGTTGTTCCCCGTGATGCCCGCCGAGCCCGAGGCATCTTATCTGGCCCGGGCGTTCTTCCCCACACCGATCATCGACGAGGAAGAAAAGGAAGAGATTCTCGAAGACCCCGACGAAGAATGGGAAGACCCGCCCCAGGACGTGCGCGTCGACGTCGACGGCATCGTCAACTCCTTTAACGACATCAGCTTCCGAGGGATCATGCGTCATGAACTGGGGCACATCCTGGGCTTTCGCCACGAGCATACCCGCCGTGACGAAAACTTCTTCTGCTTTGAGGACCACAACATCCGGCCCGGAACCGAGTACGACACCCGGTCGGTGATGCACTATCCGCAATGTGAAGGCGATGGTGACTGGCAGCTCGAGTTCAGCGAGCACGACATCATTGGCGCCGAGTATTTTTATCCCCCTGAAGGAGTCGAAGTTCTGGGGCGATGTGACGACGAACTCGACGATGATGGCTTCGTCGACGAGAGTTGTGAAGCCGTGGCCCACCAGATTCTGGACTGGCTGTCGCAGTATGGCGACGAAGAGGTCGTCGTCGACTGGATGGGCATGTCCGACGAAGTAGCTGAGCTCATCGAAGAAGAGCGCATGGAGCAGCCCTTCCAGGACTTCGAGGATCTCAAAGAGCGCGCTGATTTCGACGCCGAGATGATCCGCGAAGTCTACGACTTTCTGTTCGACTGGGGCCGCTGCCCCGGCGCGGAGCTGGACGAAGAGGACTGGGTCAA
>SKMT01000519.1 GCA_007120915.1 Myxococcales bacterium
GTTTTTGTTCGACAAGAAAAAGCAGTGGACCTACATCGAGAAGCTCTCCGGCGGGGAGCGCCGAAGGCTGTATCTGCTGAGAATTTTGATGGGTCGGCCCAACGTGCTGCTTCTCGATGAGCCGACCAATGACCTGGACGTCGACACGCTGGCTGTGCTCGAGGACTACCTCGATGATTTCGACGGTGCGGTGATTTCTGTCAGCCACGACCGCTATTTTCTGGACCGCACCGTCGACCACCTGCTGGTGTTTCAGGGGGAGGGGACCGTCGAAGAGGTGCCGGGCAACTATTCGTACTGGGAGGAACGGCTCAAGGAGCAGCGGCGTCGGCAGCGCGAAGAGGAACGGACGCGCCAAAACGAAGAGAAGCAGCGCCGGCAAGAGAAGCGTGCCAGAGAAGAGTCGAAGGGACTGACTTATCGCCAGAAGCAGGAGCTGAAGCAGCTCGAAGAACGCATCGATGAGATCGAAGCGCGGCTGGCGGCGATCGATGAGGAGATGGTTGAGAAGGCCACGGACTACGAAGCGGTCGCGGCGTTGGATGAGGAAAAGGCGGCGCTGAACGATGAGTTGGAAGAGGCGATGGTTCGGTGGACGGAGTTGTCGGAGATGGCAGAATAGCGGGGCGAGGTGTAAGCAAGAGGGGATGTGGAGATACTGGAGATGGGAGGATGTGGGTTAGCGCTCCCGGCGTTTGAGCTGCTGGGCGTAGAGGCAGGTGATGACCGTCAGGTTGACGATGGAGTTGACCGAACAGGCCATCTCCAACACGTTCACCGGCCGGCGCATGCCCAGGAGCATGGGGCCGATGACTTCGGCGTTGCTGTACTGCTGGAGCAGCTTGTAGCCGATGTTTCCGGAATTCAGATCGGGGAAGATGTAGACGTTGGCGTCGCCTTTGAGCGTGGAGAAGGCGAATTCCTCGTCGCGAAGCTCGGGGTCGGCGGCGACTTCGACCTGCATTTCACCATCGACGGCCAGCTCGGGGCGGCGCTCTTTGACGATTTCAGTGGCCTTCGCCACCCGCTCGGCCATGTCGTGGCGGCTGGTTCCGAAGTTCGAGAAGCTCAGCATGGCCACCCGCGGTTCGAAGTCGAACATGCGGGCCACTGAGGGGGTGGTTATTGCGATTTCGGCCAGCGTTTCGGCGTCAGGGTCGATATTCACGGTGGTGTCGGCGAAGAAGAGCGGGCCGCGGCGGGTGACCACCAGGTGCATCCCGGAGGCGCGGGAGATGTTTTCGTCGACCCCGATGATCTCGAGCGCCGGGATCAGTGACTCGCGATAGGGCTTGGTCAACCCGGAGACCACGCCGTCGGCGCGCCCGGAGTGTACCATCAGCATCCCGAAGACCTCGCGGTGGCGAAGGTGGCTGTAGGCGTCGGCGCGGGTGACCCCTTTGCGCTGGCGCATCTGGTAGTAGGTGGCCATCAATTCGTCGAAGTAGGGCGCCTGCACCTGGTCGAGCAGCTCCATGCCCACAAGCGAGATATCGAGGGTGTCGGCCTGACGCCGGATCTTGTCGACGGGGCCGAGCAGAATGGGGGTGGCGATATCTTCGTCGACCAGAATCTGAGCGGCCTTCAGGATCTTCGGCTCTGTGCCCTCCGGGAAGACGATGCGCTGCTTTTCTTTCTTGGCGACGTTGATCAACTGGCGGACCAGCCCCTTGGAGATGCCCTGGAGCCGCTCCAGTTGTTCCTGGTAGTTGCCCATGTCGATCTTGTGGCGGGCAACGCCTTCATCGATGGCCGCCTTCGCGACGGCGGGGGCAACCCGCAGCAGCACGCGTGGGTCGAAGGGCTTGGGGATGATGTAGTCGGGCCCGAAGGTGATGTGACGCTTGTCGTAGGCTTCGGAGACGACTTCCGGGACGTCCTCTCGGGCCAGCGCGGCGAGTGCCTCGCAGGCGGCGCGTTTCATCGGTTCGGTGATCTTGCTTGCGCCCACGTCCAGGGCCCCACGGAAGATGAAGGGGAAGCCGAGTACATTGTTGACCTGGTTGGGATAGTCGCTTCGGCCGGTGGCCATGACGGCGTCGTCGCGCACGTCCATGACATCCGGGTAGGGGATTTCAGGATCGGGATTGGCCAGCGCGAAGATGACGGGGCGGTCGGCCATGGAGGCGACCATCTCTTTGGAGACGATGCCCCCGGCGGCCAATCCCACGAACACATCGGCGCCGTCGAGTGCCTCGGCGAGGGTGCGTTTGTCGGTATCCCGGGCGAAGTACTTCATGTAGCGGTGCATCCCCTCGTCGCGCCCCTCGTAGATGACCCCGTCGATGTCGGCCATCATGATGTTCTCGTGGCGAACGCCCAGCGTTTCATACAGCCGGGCGCAGGCGATGGCCCCGGCGCCGGCTCCGGCGAAGACCACCTGGACGTCCTCGATGTCCTTGCCCTGTAACTTGAGACCATTCAAAAGCGCGGCGCCGGTGATGATGGCGGTGCCGTGCTGGTCGTCGTGAAACACGGGGATGTTCATCTCGTCGCGGAGCCGATCCTCGATCTCGAAGCAGTGGGGGGCGGCGATGTCCTCGAGGTTGATCCCGCCGAAGGTCGGTTCCATCGCCTTGACGCAGCGAACGAATTCGTCGGGGTCCGTCGCGTCGAGCTCCAGGTCGAAGGCGTCGAGGTCGGCCAGGGTTTTGAACAGTACCGCCTTGCCTTCCATCACCGGTTTCGACGCCAGAGGGCCGATATCGCCGAGCCCGAGGGTGGCGGTGCCGTTGGTGACGATGCCCACCAGATTCTGGCGGTTGGTGTAGCGGTGGGCGTCCTGCGGGGTGGTGTCAATTTCTCGGCACGGTTCGGCAACCCCGGGAGTGTAGGCCAGGGAGAGGTCGCGCTGGCTGGCGAGAGGCTTCGTGGGGACGACCTCGATTTTGCCGGGTCGTGGCTTCTCGTGGTAGTCGAGTGCGGCCTGACGGCGAGAAGACTGCTTGTCGTCGGAACTCATGGTACGTCCGTAACAGCGGGTCGAATTGTCACAGCAATGTGTGTCGAGGGGAACCTACATTCCCGGGGCGGGAATGCAAAGGGGCATGGGGGCTGGCTGGGGTTTTAGGTCGTGAGGTGTTGGGGGCGTGAGTCTCGGGTCTTGGCCCCACGCTGGTATCGCATGCCTATGGGAAAGCTGCCGACCCCTGCGAGCTCGTCTCGCGGGTGAAGAGGTTTGGACTGCTAGATTCGCCGACCCCCTGCCTCTTTCGCTGTCCAAAGCGGTTCACCTGCGGCGCAAGGCACGCAGGGCTCTGACAACCGTTAACGCGAAGGGCGCTGATTGCGCGGAAAAAGGAAGCTCGGAGCGCTGGTCGCGGAGCGCGGAAGAGCACGCGGAACAGGCGCGGTAGGCGCTGAGAACAGCGACGATCTGTGCCTATTCGGGA
>SKMT01000618.1 GCA_007120915.1 Myxococcales bacterium
GCCGACACCTCCCCGGGCGCCACACTTCGCGCCGATGTCCTCTACGACGAGCGATGCTCTGAGATGCCCGACGGCTCGTCGCTGGTCAGCACCAGCAGCGCCGACGTCGCCGATGCCGGCTTCGCCGACGTTCCGGCACACCCGATCACCGTCGAGCACGCCGCCGCCGAGCTGGGCGCCGACGCCATCGTGCACTGTGGCGGGGAGGACGCGCAGCTTCTGTTGCCCATGCTCACCCGCCCGCTTCTGACGTCCCAGCACCGTTTTATCGCCCCGCCTCCGGTGGGACTTCAGCCGCGCCCCGTCGACGACGCCGACGCCAACACACTGGCAGCGCTCACCCACGCCGGTGCCCTGACGGCGGCCGGTGACTTTGCGGCCGCCTCATTCTGGATCGAGTCGGCGCTGTCGGGCATCGACGGCGACGAGCTCGAACGAATTGCTCTCTCGTCGATGCCCGTGGTCGCCGTGGGCGGGCAGCCCGAGCTGGCGATGCGCATCGGCTCCTCGCTGACCACAGGCTACTGGAATCCCGAAAACGACCCGGACTACCTCGACGGGCTGCTGGTGATTCTGGAACAACTGGGCGCGACCGACGCCGTGCAACACCGGCTTGATCACCGTGAACGGCTCACCGACCGCCATGCCCACCGCGCCGGATGGTATCACTGGGCACAGATGCGCATCGAAATCCAGGAGCGCCGCGCCGGCTACGGCCCCGCCTACGAACAGATCGTCGATGGGCTGCAAGAAGACGGGCTCGACGGCTGGGCGCTGGCGATGTGGCTGACTCTGAAGCTGGAGGGCTACGACCTGCCCATCGTCGACGATCCCCGGGATCTGACTGTCCGATTCGCCGAGTTCAACGCCGCCGGGCTGTGGGAGCAGTTGCTCGACGGCGCCGATGAGCCCGCCCGCTGCAGCGGCGACGGCTGCGCGCCCACCAGCTACGGGTGGATGGTTCGCGACGCCGATGCGCTGACACGACTCGAATCGATCGGCCCCACCCGGCTTTTCCACCGCTTCTCGCTGGACCGGCTCGCCGACCGGCTCTCCGCTTTCGATGACCCCGGCGAGCGCGCCATCTTCTGGCTCGCCGTCGCTCCCCTTGTCCCCCCCGGCGAGCTGTCGGCGGCGACGCGTCAACTGACCCAGGCACTCGAAGAACATGTCGCCGACGACACCTCCGAGGTCTGTGACAACGCCGACGGCTGGCGCACCCGCTTCGCTTCTGCCGCCGCCCGCGCCGACGAGCCGGTGCTGTCTGATCACCGCCGCCGCTGGGTTCAGTTCGCCCGCTGGTGGGCCGACGACGGCGTCGAAGCACTCTGCGACTCGCCCCTTCGATTCGCCGCGGCCATTGACGACTACGCTCGCCACCACGCCGGGTATGCAGATCAGCTTCTGCCCATCGTCGAACACCAGGTGCTCGCCGCGTTATCCGACGATGCAGATCCACACCAACTGATCGAAACGGCCACACTGGCACGGCGGCTCGGCGACAATGAAACCTGCGTGCGCTGGAATCTGGGACTGACTGTCGGCACCACACGCGCCGGGCGGTTCGACGCCGCCGAAAAGCACCTGATCGAAGCGTCGAACTGCCTCGATTCGGACAGCCCCCTTCGCGACACCCGGGACTTTGTTGCCGGCTATCTGGAGTTCGAACGCGGCGGGGGCCGAAGTGTGGTACGCGACGGAAGCGTCGAGCGCGCCGTCGACACCGCAACTCGCCGCCGCGTCGACGACGACAGTTGTGTGGGGCTACATCCCATCGGCTTTGACCTGGACAGCCAGCTTCCCGACTCCATCAGCGCCATCGCCGACCATGTCGACGTCCAGCCCGCCCCACCCGATGAGTTCTCACTGCTTACCGCCGGCACCCTCATCGACCGCGGCAAAGCCGCCTACACCACCGGGCTTCGCGACATCCGCCGCGCCGAGTTGCCCACGGCCGCCCGGTCCCTAAACCAGGCTCGAAAAGACTTCCGACACATCCGCCATCTCCCCGGCATCGCCCGCATCAACCTGATCGACGACGTCATCTTCGATGGACAACTCGAAGAACTCGCCGATGGCATGCAGGTCGACCTGGACACGGACACATCGATGCTTGAGAAACTGCGCGGCGGCTACTCCGACGAACTGCTCGATGAGCTGGAACTACCCGAGACATTGTCCGACTCCGAGCGGGCGATCTGGGCGGCATCGATGGTCGTCGAAAACCGCGTCGACCAGATCGAACGAACTTTCGGTGATCACGACGCGCTTCCCGACCTGTTGTGTGAAAGAGCCCCCGTAGAAGCCCCGACCAACGTCGATACTTCGGCCAATAAAGACTGAGCCTCCGTGCCATGTCCGAATCTCCGATTCCCTCCGACATCCTCGGGGCCGTCGACGAGCTCGCCGAGGGGCGCTACGAGCTGCAACGCGAACTCGGCCAGGGTGGAATGGCCACCGTTTTCCTGGCTGACGACACCCGCCTGGATCGCCAGGTGGCCATCAAGGTGCTGCACCGGCATCTGATCCGAGATACCGAGCACTGCGCGCGGTTTCGACGCGAAGCGGAAGCCATCGCCGGGCTTTCACACCCCGGCCTCGTCCAGATCCACGACCTGTTGGAGAAGCCCGGAGAATTTCTGGCGATGGTCATCGAGTACGTCGACGGCCCGTCGCTCAGAGAGTTGCTCGACGACTGCCCTCCTATGCCCCCGGAGCTGGCGGCGACAACGCTGCTGCCGGTGCTTGAAGCTCTACAGCACGCCCACGACCGCCGGATCGTCCACCGCGACTTCAAGCCCGAAAACATCCTCTTCGACGAACACTCACAGCCCCGGCTCGCCGACTTCGGCATCGCTCACGTCATCGACCAACAAACCCTCACCGACACCGGCGCCATATTGGGAAGTCCCGCTTACATGAGCCCCGAGGGCGTGCTGGGAAAGAGCATCGACGCGCGCACCGATCTGTTTGCCGTCGGCTCCGTACTCTACCGGATGGTCACCGGCCGGCTGCCCTTCGTGGGGCTGACACCAAACTCGATCATGCAGGACATCGCCGTCGGTGACTACGAGCGCGCCGATCACATCTGCGAGCGGGTGGGCCGGCGCTTCTCGGCGATCATCGACCGGTTTCTCAGCACCGACCCTGGCGACCGGCCTCCGTCGGCGACACAGGCAGCGGAACTGTTGCGCCAGTTCGTCGCCGAGTCGATGGGCGACCAGACTCCCGACCTCGCCCGCTTCGTCGCAGCGCCAGTTGATTATCCCTCCGAACTCGAAAAGCAACTGTTCGACGATCTGCTGCAACAGGCCCACCAGGCAGCCTCCACAGCCGACAGAGCCCGAGCGCTCGACATCGCCGAGCGGCTGATGGCCATCGACACCGACGACCCGCGCCCCGTCGAGTTGCTCGACAGCCTTCATGACACCGGTTCCGCTCCCCGCAGAAAGACCATCGCCGTCGCCGTCTTTGCCATCGTCATCGCCGCCACAGCCGCCGTCACCGGTTGGGCTTTTCTACAGTCACCACAAAAGCCCACGCCCCAGCCCACCGCAGCCACGGCCCCCGACCACGAGCACGAGACCGACCCCGACCACGAGACCGACCACGAGACCGAGACCGAGACCGAGACCGAGATCGACCCCGACACCGAGACCGAGACCGAGATCGACCCCGACACCGACACCGAGACCGACCCCGACCCCGAGACCGACCCCGACCCCGACCCCGAGACCGACCCCGAGACCGACCCCGACCCGGCTACCCGTACTGTCTCGTTTCAGCTCGTACCCGCTTCCGCGACGCTGACGGTCAACGGTGACGAGTTCGACGCCCTCGACGCCTCCGGTGGCATCGACCTGACCTACGGCACCCACACCGTCGTCGCCGAGGGCCCCGGCGCCCAGACCACGCGAAAGGATCTGGACGTGCACGAAGACACCGACCCCCGCCAACCCGTTGTTCTGGACTGGAAAGACGGATACATTCGCGTCGCCGTTGACCGCGATGCGCTGATGTGGGTCGACGACGCCGATTCCCCGCAGACCATCGACCCCACACAAGATCATCTCGTGCCCGTCACCTTCGGCCCGGCCGACGAAGTGGAAAACCGCCGCGAAGTCACCGTACGCGTCGCCCCCCGCGACGATCTTCAGAACGCAACCGAGCGCACCGTCGAAGTGCGACCGGACTCCGAAACCCCTGTGGCCTTCACCTTCCATGACTGACCCATTCGACAATTTCCTCATCCTCCCCCGCGGGAACCGTGGGGGAGGTGGCCGCGCAGCGGTCGGAGGGGGCCTACGGATGGCACTCACCGTCCTGCTCGCTCTCCTGCTCCCCCTGACAGCCACCGCCGAACCAACCCCGGACGACGCGGTCGCCGAGGCAAAAACCGCCGCCGAAAATGCCGAGTTCGGCCAACTCAGACCACTGCTCGATTCCGTCGTAGACGACCAGGATGAACCGGCCCCCAAAGTCCACCTTCTGCTGGCACTGGGCCTGACCTGGGAAGCCCGCGCCGAAGACGACGACGAGCTTGAATCGAAAGCAGACAGCCACATCGAAAAGGCATTCGACGCCGATCCGCACATCGAGCTGGACCCGCTGGTCTACCCTCCGCAATTCGTCGCCCGCGTAGAGGCCGCCCGCCCCGACGCCGACCCCGCCGATGTCGCCGACACCGAGATCTTTTACTTCGAGCGCGAAGTGACCCGTCACTCGCGGCTACCGCTTTATCTGCCCGGCGGGATCGGGCAGTTCTACAACGACATGCCCTTCCGCGGCGCCACCTTCGCGGCGGTGCAACTTCTGGGAGTTGCCACCAATGTCGTCGCCCACTGGACCATTGAGTCGATGCGCACCTCCGGGGGCCACATCAGCGCCGATGACGCCGACCGCGCCCGCGGCTGGCGCCGCGCTCAGTACGCCGGGCTCGCCACCTTCTTCGCCGGCTGGGCACTCGGCGTGGTAGAGGCTCACCTCAGCTTCGAGCCCGAAACGGTGCGCATCCGCCACCTCGACGAGCCCCCCGACGAACTGGAGCACCTCTCCGGAGCCGACGCTGGTGCCGGACCGATCCCCGTCGTAGAATGGACCCTCCGATTCTAGTCGTTCCCCACCATCACATCCGGATATCAGCTTATGGCTTTCCTGCAGTTCACAGCGGATGACAGCGGTGATTCGGACCAACCGATTACGCTCCACCGCCGCATCACCTCCCTGGGCGCCGGCGAGCGCAGTGACGTCAGACTGACCGGCGCCGGCGTCGCCGACGAACATGCCACAATTACCTGCGAAGGCCCCCACTTCACGCTGCGTCCCACCGGCTCCGGCGCAAAGGTTCGCATCAACGGCAAGAAGGTGCGCCGCAAGGCGATCCTGGAGCACGGCGACCAGATCGAGCTGGGGGATCAAACCCTGGAGTTCTCGCATCTTCGAGAACCGGCCGACCCGGGCACACAGATCAGCGAAGATGACGTCCGGCGCATCGAGGGATTGCGACAACTCCACCGGCTCTCCGTGCAGTTGCACGCCGACACCGCTCTCGATGAACTGCTCGACCAGATCATCGACTCCACCATCGAGCTGACCGACGCCGCCAAGGGCTTTCTGTTGCTGGCCGACGACGAAGGCTGGGACATACGCGTCGCCCGCCATGTCGACGTCCGGGCGCTGGATGACGACGAGCAGATGTTGTCAGACTCCGTGCTCAACCATGTGCTCACCGAGCGTGAACCCCTGGTGGTCGCCGATGCCCGCAACCACGCCCAGTTCCGCGAAGCCAAATCGGTGATCAACCTGCAACTGTGCAGCGTGATGTGTGTCCCACTTCTGGACGGCGATCAGCTTCTGGGCGCCATCTACGTAGGTAACAACAAGGTGACCGACCTGTTCGACGAGTTGGATCTGGAACTGCTGTCGATCTTCGCGGCCAAACTGAGCCTGCTGTTGTCCAACGCCATCTTGCTGAACAATCTGCGCACCGACTGCAATCGGCTACAGCAGAAGCTCAACGAGCGTCGCTTCGGGTCCATCGTCGGCTCCAGCGAGGCGATGGAGCCGGTGTTTCACGCCGTGCGCCGCGTCGCTCCCACGGACGTCACGGTGTTGATCACCGGGGAGACCGGCACCGGCAAGGAACTGGTCGCCGCCGAGCTGCATCACCGCTCCGGGCGAAGCGACGGGCCCTTCGTGACCATCAACTGCGGGGCGATTCCCGAAAACCTGCTCGAAAGCGAGCTGTTCGGCCATGTCAAAGGCGCCTTCACCGGCGCCGACGCAAAGAAAGATGGCAAGTTCCACGTCGCCGACGGCGGGACGATCTTTCTGGACGAAATCGGAGAGATGCCGCTTCAACTGCAGGTCAAACTGCTTCGAGTGCTTCAGGAACGCTCGGTCAGCCGCGTCGGCTCTACCGACCACGAGCCGGTGGACATCCGCGTGCTCGCCGCGACAAACCGCCAACTGACTCAACGCGTCGAAGAGGGCGAATTTCGCGAAGATCTGTACTACCGGCTCAACGTCGTCGAGATCGCGCTGCCGCCACTTCGCGAACGCGGCGAAGACGTGGTCCTGCTCGCCCAGTACATGCTCGAAAAGCTCGCCGACGACCTCGCTTTAAAGCCACGCGATCTCAGCCGCAGTGCCCTCCAGGCGATCCGACGCTACGACTGGCCCGGCAATGTCCGCCAGCTCGAAAACCGCATCAAAAAGGCGCTGGTCCTCGCCACCGGCTCTACTATCGGCCCCGACGACCTGGATTTGCCCACCGACGTCCTCCCCGATATCAAACCCCTCGCCGAAGCCAAGGAGGAGTACGCACTGCAGTACGTACTGGAAGTGCTGGAGCGCAACGGCGGCAATCGCAGCCAGACCGCCCGCGATCTCGACGTCGACCCCCGCACGGTGTTCCGATACCTGGAGAAGGCGGAGTCGTGACAGAAATAACAAAAACCACTTCCCCCCAACGACCTCCCTGCGGTCGGCCACTTCCCCCCAGGGGGAACATGTTGGCATGTATCCTGCTTACTCTCTTCACGTCCGCCTGTTTCGGTGCCCCCGTCGAAGAGGAACCCGAGGACGTGAACTTGCCACCCTACATCGCCCAGCAGTTTGTCGACCCCGCCGAAGACGTGGTGCTCGTTGAATCGGACGACCCGCTGATGCTGTCCGTAGATGTACTGCTAGACCCCAACGAGGAGTCACAGTTGTACTACGCCGTCATCGGCGACCGCAGCGGGCTCGTCGAGCAGGCCACCGCGTCGCGCACACCGGCACAAGAGCTGTACCGCAACGCCTTCTACCAGTTTG
This sequence comes from Myxococcales bacterium, assembly GCA_007120915.1. Classification (GTDB taxonomy): domain Bacteria; phylum Myxococcota_A; class Bradymonadia; order Bradymonadales; family Bradymonadaceae; genus SLJM01. The sequence goes on from SKMT01000618.1 coordinate 7,315, forward strand.
ACGGCGTCGACATCGAAGTCGACCCCTGCGGCGAGCGACTTGCCGATCACGACGATGAGATGATCCGACTTCACGTCTCCGACCGGCCCTTCGAGCGGGTGACCGAAGCGGGCGTCGACCTCCAAGACGACGCCTTTTTGCAGACCCACCAGTGGGTGCTTCGATTTCAGCCTCACCTCTGCTCCTGAACCGACCATGCGATTTCACCGCGACATCCATGTCACGCCCGCACAGCTTTCCATCATCGCCCTTGCAGCAGTGCTGATCGCCGCGATCAGTTGTGCGGAACTCCAGGACGACAACACCCAGTCTGACAACGAGTTCTCCCCCGTCGGCTCCGAGCTGGACGCCCGCTGCATCGCCGACGACGAGTGCAGCGGCGACCGAATCTGTGTGGAGGGGCTGTGCAGCATCGAACCGCCGGCCGAACAGATCGGATACGGGCTGAAGCTGCTGCCGGGCACAACCTCGGGGGTGCCTCGCCAGCAGCTCTCGGTGCAGCAACAGCCCGCCGTGGGCGCAGACTTCGTCGCCCACACCACTGATGTCGCAACCGGTGAAATCACCACCTCCGACGGCGAGCCCCTCCCCAATGCCACCCTGATCGCAATGTCGGAGCAGCGCCCCGATGTTCAGATTCAGCGACCGGTGCGCGACGGCGAGTTTGAGCTACACATTCCCCCCGGCGACTACGCATTGACCCTTGTGGTCGACGACGACCGTTGGCCACGACTCGACCTGGGAAGTGTCACCGTCGATGAGGAACCACCGGCGCCGACGTTCGAGGTTCCTACCCTGGAACAATTCCCGGTTGTCACCGGCGAGCTAACCCGCGACGCGCTGGAGCTGCTCGACATCCTCACCGAGCCCGTCGACGGCGCCGACATCGTGGCCCGATCCACCGACTCTGACGCCCTCTCCCAGTTTGTGACCACCGACGACGACGGTCAGTTCGAGCTTCGACTGCCCGACGACGACGAAACCTACGACGTCGAGATCTTCCCCGGCGACGACAACCCGCTGGTCCCTCGCGCCACCTTCGAACAAGAGATCACCCCGGGGATCGACTCCGTCGAGCTGTCGCTGGGTGAGCTGGATCTGGAACTGCTTGAGCTTTCGCTTCAGGTCAGCGCCGACCCCGATGTAGACCATGCAGACATCGACTATTCCGACCTGCGCGTTCAAGCCCGCCAGTCTGTCGACCTCGGCGAACTGTTGGTCGTCCCGGAGTTGGACGACGACGGCTCCGCAGAGCTCGATCTTCCCCTGGGAAGCTGGGATATCGACGTCAGCACCGCCCCCGGCACACCGTTCGCCGGTGCCAGCGAACAGGCCAGCCTCCTCGACACCGGCTCCGATGTGCAACTGGAGCTACCACCGCGGCTGACTACCGAAGGAAGGGTCACCGACGAGGAGGGGGACGAACTCGAAGGGGTGCGCATCAAGCCGCGTGATCTTGAAACCGGTGAGGCTCTACCGGCGGTACGCTCAGACGAAGCGGGTCAGTTTGCGTTTTACGCCGACCCCGGAGACTACGAATTGACCTTCAAACCCCCTGCATCGGCCGCGCTTCCCACCGTCTTAAAGCAGTTCACCGTCGAAGACGAAAGCACCGAAATCGACGCCGCCATCCCCTATGGTTTCGTCGCCACCGGCACCGTCCAAACCCCCGAAGGGACTCCCCTGGCCGATACGGGCGTACGCGCCGTGACCGACACCACCGACCGCTCCATCGCCGATGCCACCACTGACACCGACGGGCGGTTCCGCCTGATCGTACCCCCGGAACTTGCCGAGAACCCCTGAATTACTCGTCCTGCTCGCCGTTGACATCCCCCGGTTCATCGCCGACCCGAAGCTGGTCGCGCACCCGGTTGAGCATGGCATACACGCTGTCGTAATCATCGCTGCAGCGCTCGCGCCAGCGGCGAAATCTGCGCTCCCACTCCCCGTCAAACTCGGCATGCCGCGTCAGATGGACCGCCTCGTCGATGCAATCGACATCGACTTCGTCGGCCATCACCGGTTCGCCGGTGAAGGGATCCCAGATTTCGTCGGTCTGAAGTCCCTGGATCGCCCCCACCACCATGGGCACACTGATCAGCAGCACGGCACCGAAAAAGACGACATAACCGATCCGGCGCACCACCTTCTCGGTGCGCTCGAACTTCTCGCGGGCTTCGGCATGTTGCGCCCCAGCCCCTTCGTTGTCATCGTTGCCCGTCGCCACGTCGCCTTCCGGGAAATCTCAACATTACCAACGGCGTTTGTCCTGTTGCACGAACTCGTTGACCGTTTGAATACTCCAACCGGCGCAAAGACGCAAACTTTATGGCCACCGACACCACCACCGATCCGTCGCTTCACCCCCGGCTGAAGCCGCTTCTGGAACGGACCATCGACGACTGTCCGGCCCACCGCCACGTCGACAACGACCCGGTGGGCCTGGTCCGTCCCTACGGAGGCCAGCGCGACCGCGAGGTCGCCGGGCTATTCGCCGCCTGTCTGGCCTACGGACGCGTCGACCTGCTGCGCGCCGCCATCGCCGATGCTCTCGATCCGCTGGGCCCGAACCCGGCCCACCGACTCCAGTCGATGACACAAGCCGAACTCGACGAGCTGTGGCCCGATTTCGTCTACCGAATGACCCGCGGAGCTGATCTGCGCGATCTCGCCGCCGCCATCGGCGCCACGTTGCGCACTGAAGGAAGCCTGGAAGCGCTGTATGCCAACCACGCCGAAGCCACCGGGTCTTACCCCGTCGTCGACCGGCAGCACCACCTGGAGGCGGCCTCCCGGTTCATCCGCACCCTACGCGAACGCCGCCGACGCACCGAACTACACCGCGGGCTGCGCTATATCCTCGTCGACCCCGCCGACGGCAGCGCCTGCAAGCGGCTGCACCTGTATTTCCGTTGGGTGGTCCGCGGCCCCGACGCGGTGGATATGGGACTGTGGGACTCCGTCGATCCCGCCGCACTACTGATGCCGCTGGACACCCACACCAGCCGGCTGTGCCGCTATCTGGGGCTTCTCAGCCGCAAAACCGTCGATGGCAAAGCCGCTCTCCAGACCACGCGCCGCCTCGCCGAACTCGACGCCGACGACCCCCTTCGCTACGACTTTGCGCTCTGCCATCTGGGCATCAGCAACCGCTGCATCCACCGCCGCTGCCCCGACCGTTGCCCCACCTGCCCCATCGAACCGGCCTGCACATTACCCGCCTGACCGAACACCCTCCGGAAATACTATCGGCTCAGTACTCCTGCTGTCGGTTGGTGTTTTCGCCACCGCAAGCGCGGGTAGGCGCTGGGCGCTGGGCACTGGGCGCTCGGGTCGTGGCTCATATGAGGCCCATGAAACCTGGAGCGATCAAACACCCAGCCCCCAGCCCCTAGCGTCCAGTGCCGGACACATGGCGCCTAGCTAAACTGACCGGCATCCAGCGTTTGGATCGCCTCCAGTTGCACCAGCGGAACCCCGGCGATCCACTGGACCACCAGTCCCACGATCACGGCGTTGATCACGAAGAGTATCGCGAAGATCACCACCAGCTCGAACCACCGGCGGTTCGGCGAGATCACGGCGGTGGCCGCCAGGGTTACAAACCCGGCAATCGCCAGCACCCAGACCACCAGCTCCGGGTACACCGTGGTGATGAAGACTACCGATTCCATGGGTCGTCCTCGTCAACATCGGCGCTTACCGCCCCCTCCTGTTCATCCTCGTCGTCCAGGTCGGTGCCGGCGATATGAAGCAGATTGAAGAAGTTGATCGTAAAGTGTGCCACCACCGGGGCGATGATGTTACCGGTCCACATGTAGACCAGCCCGAACACAAACCCCAACACCACCGCCATGATCGTCCACGGCAAGAACTTCTCGCGGTCCGGGCCGATATGAATCAGCCCGAAGATCAGGCTGGCCACCACCAACCCGATCCACTCGTTGCCAATCCACACCTCGCTGAGCGCCTGCTGCAGAAACCCCCGGAAAAACACCTCTTCGGCCACTCCGCTGGTCACGGCGAACACCGCGACCTGTCCGGTGGTCAGCCCGCCCAGTATCTTGCGGAACTCCCGGGTGAGCACTCTCGCCCACTCCATGGTCCGCTCAAAGATCCGGCTGGCGATCACCGTGGCCACCCCGATGCCCACCCCGATCAACGCATCGACCCACGCCGGCTGGCCCCACCCGTCGTGCCACACCACCAGGTCCAGCCCCAGCCACCAGCCGCCGAGCAACCAGGCAACGAGAAGAAGCAGCCCGTAAAACACCACGGCCATCGTGGTGGACAGTCCTCCCGAGGGACGGGGCATCTGATCGCCGGGGCCCTCCGGCGGTTGCGTATGGGTCGGATCGTCGCTCACGTCGGCTCCTGACCGTCGTTGTCGTCGTCGAGCAGTTCATCGGCCCGCTTCTCGAGCTTCGGGCGGAGGTACTGACCGCGAAACCGCACCGTCGCCGCCTCCAGGGGATACAGCCGCCAGTCCACATGAAACCGCATCGTGCGCTGGCTTCGGAAATACTCTTCGAGTCGGGAGGCGAGAAACTCAATCGCTCCCAACATCCGCTTGCGCGAGGTGGTCATCTCCACGAAGCGCGGGTCCTGATCCTGGACAATCATCGCCGCCTCCAACTGAAGGTGCGCCGATTCATCGGGCAGTTTCACCGACATCTTCGCGCAGACGAAATCCTCTTCATCCTCCACGGACAGTCGCAACCGCTCTCCGGGCCGAAAGAACGCCCGCAACCGGGTCTTGATCTCCCGTTCGATCCGCCGCAGCGCCCGCTGGGTGACCACCACCGGTTCGTCATCATTTTTTTGAGCTGTCATCGTCACGCCGTCTCCTGTCGAACATCTCCGATTGCACCGCCTTCAGCCGACTCGACCAGGACTCGTCGCCGAACAGCCGGGCGGTGCGTCGCCCATCGCCACTTTGCAACTCTACGATCATTCCTTCGCCCGGCCAGGCTGACGGGATCCGATCCAGCCACTCCACAC
>SKMT01000689.1 GCA_007120915.1 Myxococcales bacterium
CTGGTTGGCAACGCTGGATACCCCCAGGCAAGCCTGAGGGCTGAGCGGGGCGCTGGCTCGCCATTTCGGGCCAAGGCCCGGGCTCGCTCGGCCTCACGAAGGCTTTCGACCTCCGGTTACAACCCCGACGTCCCGGTCATTACCTGACCCATTTCTTCCAGGTTTTTCCTCCGCGCTCTTTGCGTCTCTGCGGTACCCATTTGTTTTTCCCTGGCGTCCTTGGCGGTTCCGCCCTTCGAGCCAGCGCAGCCCTATATTCCTAATGGTTTTCCTTCGCGTCCTTGGCGGTTCCAATTTGGTTTTCCTCTGCGCTCTTTGCGTCTCTGACGACGGCCTCACGGGTTCGTTTGATGCGGGCGATGGTGGTGGAAATTTCCCGTGACACCGACGCCTGAGCCATCTTGCCGGCCATCCCCACGTTGGGAGAATCGGAGGTGTCGAACGCTTTGGAGAGGATCTGTTCGACGGTCTGGTCGTCTTCCGGGTGTTTTACAGCACGCATGTCGGGGTGGTCGTCGAGCAGATCCGTCAGCTCGCGAAGTGCCCTCATCAGCGTGTTGGTCTGTTCGTTGAGCCGCTCGTGGGTGCGGGTGTAACTGCCCGTTCCCATGCCCGCTCGGACGTTGGTGGTGCGCAGCAGCCCCACCAGGTTTATGATGCCTTCGATAGGCCCCAGTGCTCCCCCGACGAGTCGCCTGGCACTCTCCAGGGTCTGCTGTGACTGGCGCAGCCCCTTCAGGAAGTCGACGTGACCGTCGAGACCGGCGTCGCGCAGCGATGTCTCATCGAAGTTGCAGTGAGAGCACTGGGCTGCGGTCTCGAACTCCTCGCCGCAAAAAGCGCAAAGCGAGATGGAGCCGCCGGCATCGCCGGACAGAACATCGCGGTACTTCTTGCGGCGATAGGCCATCACGCCGAGTCCGGCGACTGCCATCAGCAACAGAGTGACGATTGCAAAGGTCTCTTCGGTCATACCAACGCCTCACAGCAGTGGATGGTCGTAGCCCTCGACTCTTCTACCGTTACAGAGCGACAGGGGCTTGAAAACCATCATCACGCCACTTGCCGCTGTGGCTGCTCAACGATGTCGAGCCCGTGCATCGCCTGCAGCGTCGTCTCGTCGATGAAATTGCCGATCCACTGCGGGGAGTCCGTCAGATCGGAGATCAAATCCGGGCCGTAGGACTCCACCGGTTCGGCGCCGGGGGTGGTGAAGAAGTCGAACAGCCGGTTGAGCCGCTGCTCAAGCTGCGGCAGGTCGGTGTGGTCGACGATCAGGTCGGCGGGCACCCCGGGGGGGATGGCGGTGTCGGGGCAGCGGCTGCGCACCACCACGCCCACGCCGAGTACGATGGGCCGGTGCTTCCAGCGCGGGTGCTCGTCGAGCCGCCGGCGAACCCGGCGTTGCAAATCCGTCAGCTCGGCGTGGACGCGGCGGATGCGTTCGCGCAGCACCGTCGCTGTTTCGTGGGCCCGAAACATGCAGTCGCGAAGAAGCAGAGCGCCACGGGCGGGATGTGCCACAATCTCCACGCGGTCGTGGGTGGTCCAGCCGTCGGGGACAGTCTCCGGGGTGTGAGCAAACGCATCGAGTTCGTCATGCAGTGGTTCGGCGAAGTACAATTGCCCGACTCGATAGTCCCTCAGTTCGAGGCGCTGAAGCAGAAGAACGTCCAGCTCGGGGAGGTCGGTATTTTCGGCGATGGCGGTGGTCATGGCGTCACCTCGTCGTCGGTGGTGGTTGTGTTGGTTGCATAGAGGCGGGGCCTCTAGATCTATTGTCGCCGATTTGACCCCCAAACTTTCGTATGGACCGCTGAGGTGGCAGTGGCCGATCGCGTTTTGACCGCGGAGTGGCGGGGGGAACCGCCAAGATCGCCGAAATCAGAAAAGTCAAAAGATCTGTTTGACCGCCAAGACGCCAGGGAAAAACAGGAGGGAACCGCCAAGACGCCAGGGAAAAACAGATGGGAACCGCCAAGACGCCAAGGACGCGAAGGAAAAACAAATGGGAACCGCAGAGACGCAAAGAACGCGGAGGAAAAACCATTAGGATTATGGAGCTGTGCTGGCTCGAAGGGGGGAAATGTTCCAATCGGTCGGGCGAGTCGGGGTCAAAGTCCCTTTGGCCCCGTAGACGAGCCAGCGCCCCGCCCAGCCCTCAGGCTTGCCTGGGGGGATCCCGCGTTGCCAGCCAGAGGAGATTCATCGAAGCCCCCAGCCCTCAGGCTTGCCTGGGGGGATCCCGCGTTGCCAGCCAGCGGAGATTCATCGAAGCCCTCAGGCTTGCCTGGGGGGATCCCGCGTTGCCAGCCAGCGGAGATTCATCGAAGCACCCAGAGCCCAGCACCCAGCACCCAGCGCCCAGCACCCAGCGCCCAGCGTCTAGCGCCTGGCGCCAATAGCCAACACGAAGCTCTCGAAGATCACAGGCCGCTCCGCGACCAATCCGGCCTCCTCGAACCACCGCTGCATCGTCTCCATGGAGTAGGTGTCTCCCCCGTCGGTGTACATCAGCATGGTCAGCCCGAAGAGCACCGCCCGCGGCGGCCAGGCGCCCAGATCGTCGAAGAACATGTCCTTGACCACGTACATCCCGCCCGGCGCCAGCGCCTCGGCGATGCGCCGGGTCAGCTTCAGATTGTCCTCTTCATCGAGGCCGTGGACGATATTGCTGGCGAGCACCACGTCGTAGGGCCCGCCCAAATCGTCGGTGAAGAAGTCACCCTCGATGTACTCCAGTTCGTCGCCGTGCATCGACTTCGCCGACTCGATACTCACCGGCAAGTCGAACAGAGTGACCCGGTGGTCTCGCTTCACCAACTCCATCCCGTAGCGGCCGTGGCCCCCGCCCAGGTCCAGAACCCGGGCATCGCCGTCGACCATCCTGTCGATCCAGTCCGCCGTCGCCCGCGCAGACGTGGCGCTTCGCCGATAGAGCATCTTCTGGAATTTGCGCGTCTGCTCCACGTCGTCGGGATGCGCCCCGATCTCGGAGCCGCCGTTGCCGTCGTCGTCTCTCAGCGGCCCACCCTCTTCGAGAAGTTCGTCGAGTCTGCTCAACTCCTCGAAGTAATCGAGCGCCCGGTACGTCGACAACACCTGATCGTCATACAGTGTCTGCGCCGAAGGACTCAGCGCATAGCGGTCCCCGTGGCGCACCAGAAGCCCGGCGTGCAGCAAGATGCGAGCCGTCACTTTCAGCGCCCGCGCATCGCCGGTGAGCTCTTCGAGCCTCATCGGCCTACCTTCGGCCAGCTCGTCGAACAATCCCGTCGATGCCCAGGCCACAGTTACCGCCGCGGTCCGGGCAACACCAAACGCGTCGTCCAGATCGGATTCCGTTCGAATTGTCTGCATTACATTCCTCCTCGCGACCCC
>SKMT01000251.1 GCA_007120915.1 Myxococcales bacterium
AGCTTCAGGGCACCGGCGAAGAGGCGACGTTCTCCGACGACGAACTCGCCGAGCTGCTATCGCTGGCGCGAACCGGAATCGAGGAACTTACCCAGATCCAGATGCAAGCACTGGAAGGCATTGAGCTGTAGACCTTCCCTCCCCACGAGGCACGAGTGGGGAGGTGTCCCGAAGGGACGGAGGGGCCCCTCGCACACCAGAAGATTTTCCCACGAGCCACGAGTGGGGAGGTGCCGCGAAGCGGCGGAGGGGCCCCTCGCACACCAGAAGCCTCTGGACTTTCCCAGCGAAGTGGTTACTGCTACACCACTGCCGTTGACAGATTCCACTGGCTGATTCCCACACCCCACCGCTGCCGATGCAAGAGCGCAACCTCGCACTGGAACTCGTCCGCGTAACCGAAGCCGCCTCCATCGCCTGCGCCCGTTCCATGGGCCAGGGCGATCCGGAATACAGCGATCAACTCGCCGTCAACGCCATGCGTGCGGCCTTCGATGCCATGCACATCGACGGCACCGTCGTCATCGGCGAAGGGGAGCGAGACGAAGCGCCGATGCTGTTTATCGGCGAACGCGTCGGCCGCTGCGCCGACGGCGATCCCAAGATGGACATCGCCCTCGACCCGCTGGAGGGCACCAGCATCTGCGCCTATGGCCGCCCCGGCGCCCTGTCGGTGATCGCCATGGCCCCGGAGGGCTGCTTTCTGAACGCCCCCGACATCTACATGAACAAGATCGCCGCCGGCCCCGACGGCGTCGGTGTGATCGACATCACCAAAACGCCCACCGACAATCTGCGCAACCTCGCCGACGCCAAAGGCGCCAACATCGAAGATCTGACCGCCGTGGTGCTGGAGCGGCCCCGCCACGACGAACTGATCCGCGAGATCCGCGGCACCGGCGCCCGAATCCGACTGATCGGCGACGGCGATGTCGACGCCGCCATCTCCACCTGCCGCGAGGAGACGGGCATCGACATTCTGTTCGGCATCGGCGGCGCCCCCGAGGGCGTGCTCGCCGCGGCCGCACTTCAGTGCATGGACGGCGAAGTGCAGGGCCAGCTTGTGTTCAATGACTCCGCGGACCGGGAGCGCGCCTACGAGGTGATGGGCGAAGACGCCGACATCGAGGCCGTGCTCTCCATGGAGGATCTGGCCCACGGCGACATTCTGTTCGCCGCCACCGGGGTGACCGCCGGCGCCATGCTCGAAGGGGTGCGTTTCGCCGCCGGCGGCGCCACCACCGAATCACTGGTGATGCGCTCCAAATCCGGCACAGTGCGCACCATCAAAGCCACCCACAATTTCGAGCGAAAGCCCCACTACACGCTGGACGGATACCACGAAAAGATGGAGCGCATCGACGCGTGAGAGCTCGAGACCGAGCCCGAGACCGAGCCCGACCCCGCGTCCGCTGTACTCAGGCCCCGTGGCGGATGTGCATCACGTCCCCGTCCTGTACCACGTAGTCCTTGCCCTCCAGCCGCATCTCACCGGCGTCGCGGATCGCCGCCTCGTCGCCATGCTCCTCGAGCTGCTCCACCGTATAGACCTCGGCGCGGATGAACTGGTCCTGGAAGTCGCCGTGGATTGCCCCGGCAGCCTCCGGCGCTGTGGCTCCTTTGCCGATCGTCCAGGCCCGGACCTCTTTTTCACCGGCTGTAAAGAAACTGTGCAGCCCCAAAAGCTCGTACGCCGCACGCACCAGCACATTTAGCGCCGGCTCATCGATGCCCAGCGCGTCGAGCATCTCCTTCTGGGCCTCGTCTTCCAGCTCCGCGAGCTCCGACTCGATGGAGCCACAGACGACGACCACCTCGCTGTTCTGGTCAGCCGCCAGCTTTCGCAGCGCCTCCACATGCTCATGTTCGCCGTCGAGGTCGTCTTCGGCGACGTTGGCGATGAAGAGCACGGGCTTGACCGTCAAAAGGTGGCAGTCCCGGACGTACTCGTACTCCCGGTCCGACAGCCCGACGCTGCGGGCGGTCTCACCGGCCGCCAGCGCCGCCTGAACCTTCTGGAGCACTTCCAGCCGCTGGACGTCCTCTTTTTCTCCGGACTTCGCGGCCCGCTGGGCCTTCTCCATGCGACCTTCGATGGTCTGCAGATCCGCCATCAGCAGCTCGGTGTCGATGATCTCGACGTCGCGCACCGGGTCCACGCCGCCCTCTACGTGCGTGACGTTGTCGTCATCAAAGCAGCGCACCACGTGCAGAATAGCGTTGACCTCTCGGATGTTGGCCAGAAACTTGTTGCCCAGCCCCTCCCCCTCGGAGGCCCCCCGAACCAGCCCGGCGATGTCGACGATCTCCACCGACGCCGGAATCACCTCCTGGGTGTCGATGTACTTCTGGATCACATCGAGACGCGGGTCCGGCACCGGCACCACCCCCACGTTGGGGTCGATGGTGCAGAACGGATAGTTCTCGGACTGGGCCCCCGCCTCGGTCAGCGCGTTAAAGATCGTCGATTTGCCCACGTTGGGCAGTCCCACAATACCTGCTTTCAGACTCATCGGATTCCGTCTGTTGCTTCAGGAAAAATTGCCTCGGCAGCGTTGGTACTAAACCAACCCGCCGCACCTCGCAACCCACAACGGCTCCACCGGCGCTTGTCTTCCCCCACACTGTCGCCGAAGCGACAGAGATTTCGGAGTTCCGATTTCGTATTCATTTTCATTTTCTCTTCGGGTGCGCCTCTTCTGCGACGACGCCGCACGAGATGCGGAACACGAATCGCTGGAGCGCTGAGTCGCAGAACGCTGGGGCACGGAACGCGAAGCACTGGGCGCTGAGTCGCGGAGCACGGAGGCGCGGGACGCGAAAGCTGAACGCTGATCGCAGAAGCGAAACGCTGACCGCGGAAACTGAGCGCGACACGCTGAAAAGCTCGCGAAGATGAAGCGAAATCGCGAAGACCGTGACCTCTTCTGGTTTCCTGCAGTGTCGCGAAGATGGTGATCTGTTCTGGTTTCCTGCCGTCTGGCACCTGGTGTGGAACTGCTCGTTTCCGTTATTGCCCGGCATACGACTAGTTCATTCGGTCTGTCGCTGATGGTCGTCTATCCCGTCTGGTCCCCCTTGCGGTGGATGAGCACCTCTGAGACCGCAGGCCACCACAACTTCGCGATTTCGCTTCATCTTCGCGACCTTTTCAGCGTCCCCCTGTGTCAGGATAGTTGCCGCGGCCGGCGTTCATTTTTCGTGGTCCGCGTTTTGCCCTCCGTGTTCCGTGACTCAGCGCCTCAGTGCTTCGCGTTCCGTGCCTTCGCGTTCCGTGCCTTCGCGTTCAGCGACTCAGCGCTCAGCGTTTTGCGGCCTCTGCGTACGCAGACGGCGTCGTCGCAGAAGAACCGCACCCTCCTGAAACCCAGGAATTTCCA
>SKMT01000662.1 GCA_007120915.1 Myxococcales bacterium
ATCTTGGCCGCCGAGCCGGCAGCGGTCCAGGATCGCTCCGAGGGAGCTAGGCCGCCGGGCCGGCAGCGGTCCGTGATCGCTCAAAGGGAGCTACAGGATCGCTCCGAGGGAGCTAGGCCGCCGGGCCGGCAGCGGTCCGTGATCGCTCCGAGGGAGCTACAGGATCGGCTCCGTGGGAGCTAGGCCGCCGGGCCGGCAGCGGTCCGTGATCGCTCCGAGGGAGCTACAGGATCGCTCCGAGGGAGCTAGGCCGCCGGGCCGGCAGCGGTCCGGGATCAAACGGCTGGAAGTTGCGCGGGCTGTGCGACTGTTTTAGAAGTGCAGGTTTGCGAAGGAAGGTCAGTGGTGACAGGAGAGCGATGAGCGAGACGGTTCTGGCATTGGACGTGGGTACGCGGCGCATCGGGGTGGCTGTGTCCGATGATCGGGGGGCGATGGCGCTGCCGTTGGAGACGGTGGATGCCGAGCCTCGCGGTGAGGCGGTGGATCGGATCGTGAAGCTGGTGGGGGACTACCAGGTGGGTGATGTGGTCGTGGGCTGGCCGGTGGATATGCAGGGCCGGGAGGGCCGGGCCGTCGGTCGGGTGCGTGCGATCGTCGAACCTCTCGAGAAGCGGCTGGAAGCGGCGGGGCACGATGAGGTGGAAGTTCACCGCTGGGATGAGCGGCTGACCACCACCGAGGCAAATCGGTTGCTTGATGATGTGGACGTGACCAGGCGCCGGCGCAAGCAGGCGGTCGACCAGGTAGCGGCCTGCAAAATTCTGGAGGGGTTTCTGGCGCGTCGGCGAGGGGAGGGCAACACACCGTGATTCGAAAGTGGAAAGAGCGAATGCGCCGGTTGATGTTTGCACTGGTGCGGATGGGCCTGTTGGTGGTGGTGGTGCTGGCGATTCCCGTGGGGTACGTGGCATACGACTACATGCAGTTTGAGAATCGCCTGGTGCTTGAGCACGACGAGGTTCAAGACCTGACGATCCCGGAAGACACCAGTTGGCGGGCTGTAGCCGCCCAGGTGGAGTTGGAGGGCATCGTCGACTCGGCGTTGTATTTCGACATCTGGGGGAGGCGCGTCGGGCTGGACCAACAGGTTCGAGCGGGGTCGTATTTACTGGAGGGGCCGCTGGGGTTGGAGGAGTTCGCCGATATGCTGCGCCAGGGAGGGGCCGCCGAGGAAACGATTGTGACACTTCGCGAGGGGTTGACGAAGTATCACGTCGCCGATCGGCTCGCCGACGCCGGGCTGGTGGACCGGGAGAGGTTTCTGGAGGTGACACGCTCTCCGGAACGCTACGGATGGGACGACGAGGAGATTGAAGCGCTGGAGGGATACCTGTTTCCCGACACCTATCGGTTCTCCGAGGATATGTCGGAGACGGTGATCGCCGACCGGCTGGTGCGGCGCTGGCGCGAGATGACGGACCCGTTGTTCGACGAGTACAGCGACGAAGTTGCGGTACTAAAAGAGGAGTACGACCTCGATCTGCACGACATCATCATCATGGCGTCGCTAATCGAGCGAGAGACCGGCGTGGACGACGAACGCCCGGTGATCGCGCGGGTGTTCTACAACCGGCTCGACCGTGGGATGCGACTTCAGACCGACCCGACCTGCGTGTACGGCTCAGACACCTACAACCAACGGCCCACCCCGGAGTTGTGCCGCGACGAGTACAATCGCTACTCCACCTACGTCATCGAGGGGCTTCCACCGGGACCGATCGCCAACCCGAGCGTGGAGTCGCTGCGCGCGGCGATGTCGCCCAGCGACGACGAAGAGGTGCAGGATTACCTGTACTTCGTGTCTCGTCGCGACGGCACGGGGCGTCACTACTTTTCGTCGAACTACGAGGACCATCGACGGGCCATAAATCGGTATCTGCGCGGGCAGTGAGGTCGTGGGGTCGTGAGGTCGTGGGTCTTGGGTCGTGAGGGCATGCACCATCATCGTTCGGTTGAAGCGCCCCACAAATCTTAGTTCGCCGGAGGCGTAGTTCAGCCGGAGGCATCCCAAATAGATGGCGGTAGTGCAGGCACGGCGGTAGATAAGAGACTTTGCGGCGACGACGGCGTTTCGTATCCTCCCGCTGGTCTTGATGTTTCGCATCCCACGTCGGTGCCCCCGCGATGAAGTTCTCCCGCCTACATATCGCCGCAGTTGTGGCGCTGGTTGTGGTGTTTGCGCCCCTGGGTGCGACGGCGGCGACGCCGGGGTATGTCCAGGAGTTGGTAGAGCAGGCCGACGCCGCTGAGTTGGCCGACCACCCGCAGTGGCATGCGCTGTTGCACTACAGGCCGCGCACCTTCGGCGGGGTTCGAAGCGACATCGACTCTCCACAGTTTTTCCTGCACGAAGAGGGGCCCACCGACCCGCAGGGGGAGTTGGAGGCGACGCTGGCGGCGTTTTTCCTTCCCGCCTTCGGCGCCACAGGGGACTATCACCCGGATACGGAACATCCCCAGTGTCGGTTTCGGGCCCGCTTTGAGTGGTTGAACGGCAAGCTGGAGTTCGACGAGAAGCGACTCGACGTTCGGGACTGCGACGACTTCGACGACTGGCGCGACGGGGTCGACGGGGAGTCGGCGACGCTGATCTTTGCGGCGTCTCATCTGAGCAATCCGGCCTCCATGTTCGGTCACACTCTGATGCGGCTTGACCGCGGTGAAGGCGGCTATGCAGCGGAGTTGGACAGCTACGTGGTCAACGTAACTGCCGAGCCCTGGACGTACAATCCGGTGCTGTACATCGCCATGGGGCTGACCGGCGGGTTCGACGGGGTGTTCGATACGCTGCCCTTCGACCGGAAGGTCCAGAAGTACATCGACCGGGAACACCGGGAGTTGTGGGAGTACGAGCTGGATTTCGACGACGATCAGTTCGATCGGCTGGTTCGCCACCTGTGGGAGCTGAAGCCGGTGAACATGGACTACCGGTATTTCGACGAGAACTGTTCGTACTTTCTGCTGTCGCTGATGGAGGTTGCGGACCCGTCGCTGCAGTTGGTCGAGCACTTCTCGTTTCACGTGTTGCCCGGCGACACGGTGCGGGTGGCGTTGGAAGCGGAAGGGTTGATCGGAGAGCGCGGGTTCCGCCCGTCGAGCCGCCAGGCGATGCTGGCGAAGCGTCAGCGGCTCACCGGCGAGGAAGTCGAACTTGCCGAGCGGTTGGGCGACCGGGAGAGCGAGGCGGCGGTGGATGAACTCGATGACCTAGATGAACGCCGCCGGGCCTATGTGCTGGAGGCGGCCCACGCGCTGTGGCGCTATCGCAACCCGCCGGATGAAGAGACCGGCGCCGTCGACAGCGACTTCGCCCGTCTTCTGCGTCAGTTGCGCGACGAACTCGACGTGGAGACGCCGCCTGTGGACCCGGCG
>SKMT01000681.1 GCA_007120915.1 Myxococcales bacterium
ATCTGGTTGAGCAGATCGCCGCTGGGATCGGTGTAGTTGTCCGGGGGCGTCATGTTCTGCCAGAACAGGCAGTGGTTGAAGTGCCCGGAGCCGTTGAACGCCAGGGAGCGCTCGATGGCGCGGATGTTGTCGAACTCACCGTTGTTCCGGGCTTCAGCGAGTGCTTTCTCAGCGGCGTTGAGTCCGTTGACGTAACCCTGGTGGTGCTTGCTGTGGTGAAGCCGCATCGTCTGCTCGTCGATTAAAGGCTCCAGCGCGTCGTAGGAGTAGCTAAGCTCCGGCAATTTGTGTTCACCAGCCATATCCATGCCTCCTGAGGGGGGAAAATGTACCAACAGTCGCTACCAATTTCGTCGTACTGAAAGGCAACCGGAACCTAATACGCCCCCTCCGGATGTCAAGCGACTACCACCCAACGCCCACCACCCAGCGCCAAGAGCCCAGCACCCAGCGCCAAGAGCCCAGCACCCAGCGCCCAGCGCCAAGAGCCCAGCACCCAGCGCCCAGCGCCTATAACCCGCAGTATCTCATCTCCACGCGCTCCACCCCTTCTGCTCCCTCTCCGCGCAGCCGAATCGCCCCCTGTTCACAATCATCGGTGGCCCCGACGAACTCAAAGCCGGGCCCGAAGGCAATATCCTCGCTCTCGCCGTCAGCGCCGACACCGACCACCTCCAACGGCTCATGTGCCATCGTCTCCGACGGGCAGAGTGTGACCTGATCGTTGAGAATCTCCTGTTGTGCCAGCGCTTCCATGTGACGGTCAAAACGGAACGTGCAGATCGAGTCGAACCGCCCCTGCTCGCCGAGGCTTCGTGACGCATCGTGGAGTCGCTCTGCGGGAAACGCACGACCATGAGCACTCTGGCAGCTATGGCGCACGTCTTCTCCCTCCTCGTAGGTGATCCCCGAGGGAGGCCCCGACATCACCACCAGTGAAATCCCTTCCCGGACCACAGCAGACCCCTGCAACTCGTCGACCCATTCGTCGATGTCGCTTAACCGGTCGTGCTGCCAGGCGCAGACGCTTCGGATCGGTGAATCCTCATCGTCCTGAAAGTCATCGCCGGAGCAGTCATCCATATTGCTGAACACCACGGTGACCAGGCGGGCGTCGTCGCGGCGAAAATCGTCGAACCGATCCGGGCGCTGCTGAAGAGTGTTGCGGATCATCTCCATCGGCTGGCGTCGCCGTTCTCCCTCCGTTCCCTGCCTGACGTTGCACGCCAGAGTGTCAGCCCAGTCGTCATCGCTGCTTTCGGCGACGGAGTCGGTGTTGTTCTCGCATCCTTCCGGGCCTCCGATCACCGGCGCCAGGTCGACGCCGGCTTCCGGGTCCATGGTGCTGACAGCAGCGCGAACATCGACCTCTTCCCCATCGACCTGGCGTTGGAGTACCGACATCGAATCGGCGAGCGCGTCCTGGTAATCGCCTCCCCCCTCCGCGTTGTCGACGACCATCCACAGATCCACTTTGCGCGGGTGCTCGAACTGCTCGAAGGTCTCGCTGACCTCACTGCCGGCACGGCACTCTTCGGGCAGATCGGGGCCGCCCTGGTACTGAGGGTTGTCCATCGTACAGCTCGTCACAACCACGAGCACCGTGGCCGTCACTGCCGTCACACACCATCTTCGATGTTTCGCCATCGTCTCCTCGACGTCTTCGTTCAGTTCGACACCTGCTGTCGCAACTGTGCCGGCTCACTTCGTCCTTCTACCACCGACAGCATCATCTCGAACACCTGCGTTGACTGTCGGTCAAGCCGCAAACTCAGCGCTTCCCACGGTTCGAAATCCCACATCACGCCGGTGGCTTCCGGGTGTTGCTCAACCTGCCGCAGAAGTTGGTGGAGAAATTGTTCGGCCCTCTGTTCATCATCGACCAACGCACTGCAGAAATAGCCGAGCATGGGACGCACCAACTGCCACTGGGGGTCGGTCGATTCGCTTCCGTTGATAAACTCCAGCGCCTCGTCAACGCCACACTCGCGCACCAACTCCAGGGTAAACCGCGCCAGCCACTGCTGGCCCTGGTGAAGACGTGCCAACTCGTCGATATGTTCAAATCCCGCCCGGCGTTCTCCAGTCTTCAGTTCGGCCACCGCCAGCGGCCCGAGCACATCGGCGCCGGGCGAATCATCGGCATCGGCCAGCGGTTTCAGAAGAGCCAACGCCTCTTGATAGTCGCCTCTTGCAAGAGAAACCACAGCGAAGGTCAACCGGGCTTGACGGTGCTCCGGGTCAAGTTGAAGCGCCTGTTGTGCCCAGTCACCTGCCGCCTGCAAATCGCCGGTCTGATAGGCAGCCATCGCCGCACCGGCGAGGTTTCGCGGATTTTCGGGGTCCAGCTTCAGCGCCCTGCGGAACGCCTCCAATGCCCGCTCGCCGTGGCCCACGGTCAACCACAACTGACCGAGCTGAATGTACGCCTCCCGGTGGTTCGGGTTCAGTTGTACCACTTTCTCAAACGCTTCGGCCCCCTCTTCGAACCGATCGTCGAACCAGTAGCACAGCCCCAGGGTAAACCACCCCTGGGTGTGATAGGGCCTCAGCTCTACGAGCTGCTCGTAGCAGCGCGTCGCTTCTTCGATGAGCCCGACCTCCCAACACGCTTCGGCGGCCGCCTCCGCCAGTTGCGCATCGTTGCCGTCAAACCGCGCTGCCGCCGCCAGATAGATCGCTGCTTGTTCGTCATCGCCCCGTTCGTTGTACATGTGGGCGACGCGCCAGGCGGCCTGACGGCTTTCCAGCCCCGCATCCAGCGCCCCTTCGTACCACCGCACCGCCTCATCATCGCGCCCCAGCTCCAGATACAACTCGGCGACAAACTCCCGGTGGCGCGCCGTCAGGTCGTCGCGCCCCTCCAGCGCTTTGAGCATGCCGATGGCGCTGTCGTCGTCGCCTGCTTCCAGCGCCAGATCTGCCTTCAAAAGCGCGAGCCGCCCATCCTGTTGCGCTTCGGTTTCCGCCCGGCGAACTACCCCCTGTGCCTCCGCGACTAACTGCCGGCCCGCAAGCAGCGCGGCATAGGTGATCGCCGCCTCCGTATCCCCGGCGCCGCGCTTTGAATACCTGTCGTTCGCCGCCGACAACGCTGCCGAATAGTCATCCTCCTGTAGCGCTCGACGCACCGGGGCCGCTACCCCTCTCAATTCGCTTCCCATCAACGCGCGCAGCCGCCGTATCGCCGGCACCACTTCAAGTGCATCCTCGAACCGTTCACCCATCGGGATCTAGTTCCACTCCTCGAGTTCAAATTCGTAGATGATGTCCGCTGACGTATCGACCTCAAAGTTCAGCTCCTGATCGGGGTAAGCCTCCACGATCACCTCCTTGATACTGGTGGTCTCCTCGTAGATGACATCGTCGTCGTC
>SKMT01000177.1 GCA_007120915.1 Myxococcales bacterium
GCCGCGTAGTGCGGTTCGTCGTCGGCCTCTTCGATCATCGACCAGACCCACTCTTCGCCCCTGTTGTCCGGGTTTCTCAGCCGGTCGGAGACCCTGCCGATGGCGACATCGAACTCGTCGGCGACCTCTTCGGTCAGCGGCATCGCCTCGTCGTGGCACACATCCACCGCCGCGTCGAATCCATCCTCCTCGGCCACCTCCATGACCCGACCCATCAGCCGCTGGCGAAGCTGCTGGTCTGCCTCATCGGCCGTCTCGCGGCGCGGATCGTCGGGATCGGCTTCTGCCTCTTCGTCGGGCTGTTCAGCCTCGTCGGGCTGATCCGGCTGCTCATCTGCCTGTTCGACCGCCTGGTAGTAGTCGTCGGCCACGGGCTCGACTTCTTCGTCGTCCCTGTCGCAGCCGGCGACCAACAATGCTGCGGCGGCAGCAACGGCCACAAGTCGGGGAACGGGTGCATGCATCGGTAGCTCCTTTCGTTTCGTGTACGGTGAGCAAAATAGGCAACGGTGTTCAGACTACCCGCAAAGTGTAGGAAAGCACTGATGAAAATCACATCGCAATCGCTCAGAACGAAATCACCCGGTCCGCATCCAGGGTCCACTCTGCCAGTTCATCCATCGAACTGCGGTGGGCCCCCTCGATCAGCTCCTCTTCGCCAATTCCGCGAGCATCGATGCAGGAGCCGCACACGCCCACTTCTGCGTCGCGGCGGATGACGTTTTTGATCATCCGCTCCACGTTGTAGTAGCCCTTCGGCACCTTTTGGCCCGACTTCGCGCAGGCGGCGGCGTCGCCGATCAGAAAGACTCGCACCTTCTCGCCTTTCTTGGCGATCGCCCCGGCCACGCGCAACCCGTTGTAGCTGTGTTCCGTGCCGTAGGGGGCTTCGTTCAGAATAAGCAGCGTCGTTCCCATGGTCATGGTCCTTCGTTTCGTCGGATTGACAGTACACCCCACCTGCGGGACCACCCCGCTGAGGCCGTACCTGCTTGTTGGTGAATTGATCGGCTAACGGCCGTTGCCGGCGCGCTCCACGGGCAGCCCACGTTCCTTCCATTCGGGCACACCTTCGGTAAGCCTGGTGGCTTCGAAGCCCTTTCGGCGCAGTGTTTCGACCGCCTCTTCGGACAGCGCGCAGTAGGGCCCTCGGCAGTAGGCGACGACTTCGCGGTCGGCGGGAAGCTCCCCGAGTTTTTCTTCCAACTGTTCCAGCGGCACCGACACCGCCCCGGGAAGATGCCCCGCCTCAAACTCCTCGGCGGGGCGTACATCCAGCACGGTCACTTCTCCCCGGCGCGCACGCTCCAGAAGCTCTTCGGCGTCGTGGCTCTCCAGCTCATCGCTGTCCTCGGCCAACTCACGCAGAAACTCCTGCAACTGAAGCAGCCGATCCTCGCCCAACTCGCGTAGAACCCGGTACACATATGCCACATCATCGCTGGCGAGCCGATAGATCATGTGCACCCCGTCGCGCTCAGCCTCTACCAGCCGAGTTTCGCGCAGCTTCTGGAGATGATGGGAGGTATTGGCAGTGGTCTGGCCAATCTCCTCCGCAAGCGCCTCCACGGTACGCGGCGCCTGGCTGAGCATCAGGATAATCTGCAGCCTCGCTGCCGATGAAAATGCCTTGCCCACCCGCGCGATCTGTTCGTGAATCGCCCGGTCTCGCTGGTCGGATTTGCTCATGTCTGTCTCTCACGATGGTACAGTTTCAAACATTCAAGCGATTACTTTTATAATAACTGCCGACGGGTCAGTCAAATTCCCATTCGGCCCACCCCATAGCAGGCTCATGTGGTTCCGTATCTGGTCCGATTGTCATTCCACCACACGATGATCCTCCACAGGATCATCGTGTGGATGACGATAACGGCTATCACCGCTAACAGGAGGCGGGCGATGTTTTCGTAGATCCGGGTAAGTTGTCCCGATTTCGACACCGAATAGCCGAAAGTCATCACAGCTTCCTCGGCCTCGCCGACGGCATCCGAAAGCTCCTCGGAGAACTCGTCATCCGCCTCTTCGAAGGCTCGATCCATCTTTTGCAGACGGTCCCGGGCGGCTTCGCGGCTCTCTCGGATTGCATTTTGCATTGGCATCAGCCACTCGGTCCGATCTTCCAACTGCTGTTCGACCGACTCGAAGTGGTCGTGATGTGTGTCGGCGCGCCGGCGGAGGTCGTCGAAACGTTTACACAAACACCACCGTTCGATTGCCGTGGACGATGATCCGGTCTTCCAGGTGCCATTTGACGGCGCGGGCGACCACATTGCGTTCCACCGTCGCTCCCAGCGCCTTCAGATCGTCCACACTTTCTCGATGACTGACCCGAATGACGTCCTGTTCGATAATCGGTCCACCGTCGAGTTCTTCGGTAACATAATGGGCGGTGGCGCCGATGAGTTTGACGCCGCGACGTTTGGCCTTGCGATAGGGCGCCGCCCCCACGAACGCCGGCAGAAACGAGTGGTGGATATTGATGATCTGATGTTGGTAGCGATCCACGAAATCCCCCGTCAGAATCTGCATGTACCGCGCCAGCACAATCAAATCGGCCTTGCCCTCCAGAAGCTGTAGCATTTCGGCTTCCGCTTCCTGCTTGTTCTCCGCGTCGACGGGAACGTGATGAAATGGAAGGCCGAAACGGTCGGCAGCCTCTTCCAGATCCGGATGATTGCTCACCACCATCGTGATCTCCGTGGGAAGCTCCCCCCGTGACCACCGCCACAGCAATTCCAGCAACGCGTGGTCGTATTTGGACACAAAAATCGCCGTCTTCTTGGTCTTCGATGCATAACTGAATTTCCACTGCATCTCGTAGTCGTCGCCCACCGCGCGCTGGAACGACCGCTCCAGAACCGGCGCCGGAAGGTCGGAGTGCGGAAGCTGAAACTCGATGCGCGAAAAATACGTCCCTCCCGTCGGATCCGTGGAGTGCTGATCGAGTGTCGTGATGTTTGCCCCATGGCTGTACAAAAAGTTCGAAATGGCATTCACGATGCCTGGCCGATCCGCACATGTCACCAGGAGCCGTGCTGTGATCTGAGGTTCGAATTCTGCAGAAGGTTCTTGGTTGCTCATCGCCAGACCCCAAAGGATTTCACAGTGTCGATGCCCGTCGGCTGCGAATGGTACATCCCCTC
This sequence comes from Myxococcales bacterium, assembly GCA_007120915.1. GTDB lineage: Bacteria > Myxococcota_A > Bradymonadia > Bradymonadales > Bradymonadaceae > SLJM01. The sequence goes on from SKMT01000177.1 coordinate 3,147, forward strand.
ACCGCGATCGCAACGCGCCTCGGCATTCTGGGCAGATCCACACGGACGCACCGAGAGGCCGACATCGGCCAACCAGTTCAACGCCAGCAATAGTCGTCAGTCGAGGCTCAGCGACACCGAGATCTTCATCAAGACCGGGCGAGACGTGTCTCAACAGTACAAACAGCCATAGTACACCGCTCAGTAATGCACAGCGAAGCTGACATCCGACAGCAGTCTCCCCTCAA
>SKMT01000101.1 GCA_007120915.1 Myxococcales bacterium
TCGCCGGCGGCGGGCCCGAACCAGGTGCGCAACAGGTCGGGCAGCCGATTGTCACGGGTGCCGACGGGGCGGGCAACGTTGACGGCGATTTTGACGAAGCGGAATCGCCACTTCTGACCGTCGGGGAGGATGACCGTGGTTTCGCCCTCCGGGATGTCGGGGTGGGAGTCACGCGAGGGTAGTTTAATGATGGGGTTGGACCGATTGCTGATGATTTTCGCGCGGAAGGCGCCGACACCGGCGTCGGTGCGGTCGAAGCGGTCGCGGTACTTCGCCAGCCGGTATTCGATGAGTTCGCGGGTCATCTGGATGAAGGCATCGCGGACGTCCGGATCTTCCGGAACGGGGACGCGGGAGTTGAAGAATAGCCCCTCGTTGGTGGACTCGCGGGTAAACCAGGGGTTGTCGATGTCGCGACCCTTCTCGCCGGCCCAAACCTTCAGGGGCCAGTTGTCCCAGTATTTTCGCCAGGTCTCCGGGGCCGGGTGGCGGGGGTTGGGCAGTTTCTTGATGCCCACCAGGTCGTCGAACAACTCAGGAGAGCGCGTCAGGATGCGATGGGAGCGGTCGGCCAGTTCGTCGACGGGCATTCCGGTGTCGAGGGCTTCGGCGTCGAGCAGGGTCTGGACGACCACGGCCTTGTAGCACTTGTTGAGTCGGGTGGTTTCGAGTTCGTGAAACCATGCCTCACCGGTCTGCCAGGCGGTGTATTCCGGTGGTGTCAGATCGCCCTCATCAGCGAGGAATCCGAACCAGCCGTCGTATTTTTTCAGTGTGCGGAGGTTGTAGCCGCGGCGGTGCAACTCAGCGGCTGTGGGGCGGTGGTCGCGGGTGGCGACCAGTTCGCGGTATTCGCGCACAAGCCCGCTTCGGCTCGACTTCGGCAGTAGATCGCGGAGCAGACCGACGGCCTCCAACTCGATGTCGACGTGGCAGCCCGGAGGCAGTTCGGGCTGTTCGTCTTTGACCAGAAAGTCACGCAGCGACGTCGGTTTGTCGCCCAGAGAGAGCAGGGTGCGAATTCGGTCCAGAAAGACGCGGTGGTTGCCCACGAAATCGAGCACCAGCAGGTGGTCCTTGCCTTCGGCGACTCGCAGTCCGCGGCCGAGTTGCTGCATGAAGACCACCGGCGACTCGGTGGGTCGGAGCATGACGACGCGGTCGATCCGCGGGATGTCGACACCTTCGTTGAGGATGTCGACGGCACAGACGGCGTCGATGTCGCCGCCGGCGAGTGCCCGCAGTGAAGCGTCGCGGTCGTCGGAGTCGGGTTTCGAGTAGATGGCGGCGACATCGAGGCCGCGTTTGCCCAGCCAGTCGCGTACGAACCGGGCGTGGTCGATGCTGCAGCAGAAGATGAGCGTTCGGTCCCCCGGGTGTTGTTCAAGCGCCTCCCACACTCGTTTCATTCTCCGGTGTGTTGTCAGCGCTTCGGTCAACTGCTCGGTCTGGAACCGGCCGCTTCGCCAGGGGATCGGCTCGTAGTCGGTGACATCGCGCAGCCCGTGGTAGTGAAACGGACAGAGATAGCCGAGTTCGATCCCCACCCCGATGGGTGCGCGGTGGGCGACGAAGTCGTCGAACAGGGGGCGGATGTCGGCCTCGTCGGCGCGGTCGGGGGTGGCGGTCAGTCCCAGCAGAAACTCTGGCTCCAGGTCGTTCAAAATCCGCCGGTAGCTCGGCGCTGCGGCGTGGTGGACTTCGTCGACGATGATGTAGTCGAAGGCGTCTTCGTCGAGATTATCGAGATGCTGTGGCTGCCTGAGCTTCTGCACGGAGGCGAAGACCACGTCGCCATTGAGATCGTGACGGTTCCCGACAAACCAGCCGAAACGCAGATTGCGGCGGGATTCCTCGGGGCCAGCCGAGAGGATATTGCGGAAGGTGTCGGCGGCCTGCTGGAGAATTTCGGTGCGGTGGGCAAGGAAGAGCACACGCGGTTCGCCGCCGCCGTGTTCGGCGAACTGGCGCACGTCGAAGGCGGCGAGCCAGGTTTTGCCCAGTCCGGTGGCGTGTACCACCAGGGCGCGGCGGCGGCCTTCGGCGCGCGCACGGTCTAACTCGTCGAGGGCTTCCTGTTGCAGTTCGTGAGGTTCAGGAGCCGGTTGTCGCGTTTCTTCGTCTTCTTCGCCGGGGGGGAGAGGCTCGGCCTGTAGTTCGACTCTGATCTCGTATTTTTCGATCCAGTTGGCAGTCAGCCTGTGGGCCCGGTTCCACTGATGTTCGAAGGCGCCGGTGATTTCGCGGTAGGTCTCCGGGTTGCGCTGATGGTCGACGCGAAGGTTCCACTCGGTGCCGTCGGTCAGCGCGAGCCGGGAGATGTTGCTGCTGCCGACGTAGGCGACGCCCAGTTCTTCGCCTTCGAAGCGCCAGGACTTGGGGTGGAAAGACTTCGGCCAGCCGTTGTTTTCGCCCACTTCGACGACGCGAACGTCGAGTGTGCCCGATTCGGCGTCGACTTCGGTGCTGTCCTGCCAGTCGAGAAGTCGGCGAAGTGCCTCCACCTGGGTAATCGCGAAGTAGTCGCCGGTCAGAATTTCGACGTGGGCGCCGCGGTCGAGGCTCGACAACACCGGTGAGCGAAGTAGCTCAAGGCCGCTGTCCTGGATGAAGGCGGCGACGATGGCGATGTGGTCGGCGTGGCCGATCAGTGGGCGGATGTGGTCAATGAAAGAGTCGTCGCGTCCGCCCGTCGATAGACTCGTCCGGGGTTTGCCTGAGTCACCGGTATCCTCACCGACTAGATAGTTGCCCTTTTCGGGAATCACGTGGCGCACACCGCCGCGAGGGTCGTCCATGTCGCCGTCGTAGCGGGGGATGACGTGTACGTGCAGGTGCATCACCGTCTGGCCGGCGGCCTCACCGGCGTTGATGCCGATGTTGTAGCCGTCGGGTTGGTAGCGCTCGTCGAGGATGGTCTTCACCTCGTCGACGAGGTTCATGATGGCTCGTTGCTCTTCGGTGGTGGCGTCGAACCAGGTGGGTACCTCGCGGTGGGGGATGACGAGCGTATGACCGTCGGTGACCGGATAGCCATCAAAGATGGCGAAGGCGTGTTCGTTGGAGGTGAGCCACTCCGATTGCGGGATTTCGGTGAAGGGAGATGACATGGTGGCGGCGATGGTAGGATATTGGGAGGCGTGAAGACCACCGGGGAGTATCCTGCCCTAGAGGCTACTGGAAAAGAGCTACTGCCGATACCAGGGATGGTATCGTCACCACGACCGTATCATAACGTGGGGCGGGGGATGACGGTTGACCTCCATAGGCGGTGCGAGCCCGGGGCTTGCCCCGAAATGGCGAGCCAGTGCCCCGCTCAGCCCTCAGCCTTGGCTGGGGGTATCCAGCGGTGTGGACCATCA
>SKMT01000377.1 GCA_007120915.1 Myxococcales bacterium
AGAGAAGCGCCTGATTGACGTACTCGTCGGGCCGCAACAAGAACATCCGAAAGATGGTGCGGCGAGTAAGCAGAACGGTCTGTCCGGGCAGATGCTGGCGTGGTTCGGTCATCGCAAATCTCCATCAAAGAGTCGCTGAATCGGTCGACGAAGACCCACCGGGGGCCCTCATAGTTGTTGTCGACAGATTGGACCCCGATCTTTCGTATCATCCTGTGTGGCACCCCGGCGCGAGCACCACCCAGAACCCGGTACACCCCCGAAAACACTGGCCGATGTCAGCCCCTCGGCACGTTTGGGAGGGGGGCAAAATTACCCCCTGTATCAGCAGTTCTCCGTTTGGATCTTGTCGTATACCCGGTCTGTGGAGTTCGCTTCTGGCAGGGGCTGTTCTGTGGCACTGCGGACATCTCCTGGAGGGCCCAGACTATTACCGGATTCTGCCCCCGCCTGATGTGGGATTACCCCCGAAAATACTGGCCAATGTCAGCCCCTCGGGCCGTTGGGGAGGGTCGATTGTTTTACAAACGATACCACCACGCGCTTTTCGAGTCGGCATTACGATGCGGATCAGCCAACGGGTCACCTCCTAGTTCTGGCTCAATGTCTCAGCATCATTGCGCGATCGCTGCATTCCAAAATTGCCGACAGTCACCGATCGTCCCAGTGACTGCCGACCTCGTTGACTTCGTTGGCACGGTTTCACAGGGCTGTCGTGGGTACCGAGTATTTCGTCGCCTCAGAACTGGGCGGGATGCTCTATGTCATAGAAGGGCAGTTGAACTGTCGCGGTCCGCGGTTACCATCCCCTCGATCACATCCACAGTAAGTCCGGAAGTACCGACCGCAGTGATGCCGTAGCAGCGGATGTGCCCGATATCGGCGATGGTCACCACTGCGACGGGCTGATGGACAGGATCCCCGGCAACATTCTGGCTCTGACCCTGGCGGTGGGACTTGGGGTTTTGTTTGGCATCGGCGCCTACACGTTCACCTATGCCGAGGGCCAGTCGTATCTGCGCGACGACCCGGATGCCTGCATCAACTGCCACATCATGGAGCCGCAGTACGAGTCCTGGATCAACAGCAGCCACCAGCACGTCGCCACCTGCAATGACTGCCACGCCCCCGAGTCGTACGTGCCGCAGTACCTGGCGAAGATCGACAACGGCTTTCGACATGCCTGGGCGTTTACCTTCGACAACTTCGACGAGCCGATCCGGGCGATCCCCCGCAACCAGCGCGTCACCCAGCAGCGCTGTGTCGACTGCCATATCGATATGGCCCACCCCATCGTCGACGCCGACCGCGAACCGTACTGCGCCAGTTGTCACGGCGACGTGGGCCACAAAGCGACCAATCCCCGACGAACCTACGCCCCTTAACCAGGAGCAGCCATGGTTGAAGAAGACTCCCCCTCTTCGAGTACCGACGCTGACAAAAGCGCTGACGGCGGCGGCGAACCTCCCTCCGACGCCTCATCGTCCCCCCAGCCGACCGGGCCCGACGCCGAACCGAATGGGGGACAACCAAAGGTTCGCCTCGCCTACATCGCCGCCATCGTCGTCACCGCCGTGGTCACCATTTTGGTGGTCGCACTTCTGATCAACATCTTCGAGCGGCGCCAGGAGGCGATCACCTTCGAAGACCGGGTCGTCGATGTCGATGAGGACACCGTCGACCCCGCGATCTGGGGGCAGAACTGGCCCCGACAGTTTGACACCTACCAACGCACCGTCGACTACGAACAGACCCGCTACGGCGGCAGCGACGCCGTCCCCGAACAGAAGCTGGACAAAGATCCCTGGCTGCGGCTGATGTGGGCCGGCTATGCGTTTGCGCTGGACTATCGCGAAGCCCGAGGCCACGCCTACATGCTCATCGACCAGGAGCAGACCGAACGGGTGCTGGAGCGTCCCCAGCCGGGCGCCTGTTTGCACTGTCACTCGGCGGTGATGCCGGCGTATCGCCATGTAGGCGACGGCGACGTGATGGAGGGCTTCCGCGAGGTCAACGCCATGGGCTACACCGAGGCGCGCAATCTCACCGATGACGACGGCGAGTTGCTCATCGAACACCCCGTCACCTGCGGGGACTGTCACAACCCGGACACCATGGAACTTCGCATCACCCGCCCGGCCTTTCTGGAGGGCATCACCGATTACATGGAGAACGTCCACGACATCGAAGACTACGACGTCAACGAAGACGCTACGCGCCAACAGATGCGCTCCTATGTGTGCGCCCAGTGCCACGTCGAGTACTACTTCACCCACGAGGACAATCAGTTGATCTATCCCTGGTCCCAGGGGCTGGATGTCGACGCTCAACAGCAGTACTACGATGACATCGACTTCGCCGACTGGGAGCACGGTTACACCGGCGCTGACGTACTCAAAGCCCAGCATCCCGAGTTCGAGCTGTTCAAACAGGGGCCCCACGCCGACGCCGGCGTCGCCTGTGCGGACTGCCACATGCCCTACGAACGAGAGGGAGCGGTCAAGTTTTCCAACCACCATGTGCGCTCACCTCTGTTGCACATGGATCAGTCCTGCATGACCTGCCACGGCGGCACCGAAGAGCAGATGCTCGAACGGGTGCACACCATCCAGGACCGCACCCAGGCGATGACCGACCGCGCCTCCGACGCCCTGGTGGCGATGATGCACGAAATCGTCGCCGCCCAGGAAAGCGGCGCCACCGACGAGCAACTCGAACAGGCGCTGGAGTATCAGCGCAAGTCCCAGTGGCGCGTCGACTGGATCTACTCCGAGAACTCCCACGGGTTCCACGCCCCCCAGGAGTCGATGCGCGTGCTCGGCGACGCTATCGACTACGCCCACCGCGGCCGCTCCATCGCCCAGGAATACAGCGAAATCGACTTCGAGGATATCGAACGGGTCCCCGAAGAGATCGAGGCTGTCACCCCGGCCGACGAAGCCCCACCCGGGATCTACGAGTGATGCTGTGGGCTGGTCGGCAGGGGGAAACTTTCCAGCTCTCGGATCTCGGATTCACCTTAAGTTTCGCTTCTACTTCAGTCATCGGGCCGGCGCGCAGTCCGTGGAGATTGCTTGTGAGTCATCCGACGCAAGTGGAAGTGGAAGCAGAAGTAACTCCGAGATCCGAGAGGGTGCGGCTCTTCTGCGACGACGCAGTCTGCTGACGCGGAAGCACAAACGCGGAGCACGAAGCGCGGAACGCGAAGGCACGGAACGCGAAGCACTGAGGCGCTGAGGCACGGAACGCGGAGGGCAAAACGCGGAACGCGAAAAATGAACGCTGACCGCGGAAACTAAACGCGACACGCTGAAAAGGTCGCGAAGATGAAGCGAAACCGCGAAGTTGTGGTGGCCTGCG
>SKMT01000529.1 GCA_007120915.1 Myxococcales bacterium
GGATTCTGGAGGTGCCCTTCACCATCGCCGACGCCACCAGTCTGACCGAGGCCGGGTACGTCGGCGAAGACGTCGAAAACATCATCGTCAACCTTCTGCAGGCCGCCGACGGCGACGTCGACAAGGCAAGCCGGGGGATCATCTACATCGATGAGATCGACAAGGTCGCACGCAAAGGCGAAAACCCGTCGATCACCCGCGATGTCTCCGGTGAAGGCGTGCAGCAGGCGCTGTTGAAGATCATCGAGGGCACCGTCGCCTCCGTCCCACCGAAGGGAGGGCGCAAACACCCTCAGCAGGACTTCTTGCAGGTCGACACCACCAACATTCTGTTTATCTGTGGTGGAGCGTTCTCGGGGCTCGAATCGATCATCGCCCGGCGCATCGGCGACAAGCGCATGGGCTTCGGCGGTGACGTCGGCAAAGCCGAAGACGAATCGACCACCGAACTGCTGCAACAGCTCCAGCCCGAGGATCTGATGCGATTCGGGCTGATCCCGGAGTTCGCGGGCCGAATTCCGGTGGTCGCCACTCTCGAAGAGCTGGACGAAGATGCGCTGGTCAAGATTCTGACCCTTCCCAAAAATGCCCTGGTCAAACAGTACCAGAAGCTGTTTCGAGTCGACGGGGTGAACCTGGAATTCGAGGAAGATGCCCTGCGCTCGATCGCCCGCGCCGCCTTGCAGCACAACACCGGCGCCCGGGGGCTGCGCTCGATTCTGGAGCGGCTGATGATGGATCTGATGTACGAACTACCCGATCGCGAAGATGTCACCGACGTGCGCATCACCAACGACATGGTCCATCACAGCGAAGGTGCCTCCATCGAACTCGACACATCCACCGTAGAATCGGCGGGCTGATCCCCGCCCCGGGGCACCGAGCCACAGCCGCCAGATTCCGATGTCGACGTGACGCTGGAATCTCGGCGCCTGTTGCATCGTTACCTCCCCGAGTTTCACCGATTCTCTCTATCCCCCCGGAGTTCCCTCTATGGCTTCCAACGAATCGTCTGCCGACCAGAATCAGATCCTTCCGCTTCTTCCCCTTCGTGACATTCTGGTGTTCCCGGCGATGAAAGTTCCCCTGTTCGTGGGGCGCGAAAAGTCGATCGCGGCGCTGGATCGGTCCATGAAAATGGATCGCAAGATCATTTTGGCCGCCCAGAAAAAAGCCAAGACCAACGACCCCGGACCCGAAGACATCTACCGGGTCGCCACCATCGCCACCATCGATCAGTTGTTCCGGCTGCCCGACGGCACCGTCAAAGTGCGCGTCGTCGGCGACCAACGGGTGCGACTGGAGCAATATCTGGAAAACGACCACTACTTCCAGGTCCAGTACGAACTACTTGAAGACGAGCCCGTGGAGCTCGACGAAGAGCTCAAATCGCTGCTCAACACCATGCGCAGCGCCTTCTCGGACTACATCAAGCTCAACAAGCGCATCCCCACCGACATGGTCGACGAGATCGCGCGCATCGACGACCCGGGGCTTCTGGCCGACACCATCGTCGCCCAGCTTGCGCTGAAACTGTCGGACAAACAGACCATCCTGGAGACGTTGGACGTCGGCGAGCGGCTTCGGCTTCTGTACGAACTGATGCAGGAGGAGATCGAGCTTCTGAAGGTCGAAAAGAAGATCCGCTCCCGGGTCAAAAAGCAGATGGAGCGCACCCAGAACGACTACTATCTAAAAGACTCGATGAAGAAGGAGGGCGGCTCCAAGCAAAACGAGTTCAAAAACGAAGTCGAAGAGCTCGCCGAGCGCATCGACGAAAAGGAGATGTCCGAGGAGGCGACCAAGCGGCTCAAAAAGGAACTGAAGAAGCTCAAAATGATGAGCCCCATGAGCGCCGAGGCGACGGTGGTGCGCAACTACATCGACTGGGTGCTGGCGCTTCCCTGGTACGAGGTCACCGAGGATCGGCTCGACGTCGAGCGCGCCGAAGAGGTGCTGGAAGCCGATCACTACGGGCTTGAAGAACCGAAAGAGCGGATCCTGGAGTATCTGGCGGTGAAGGCGCTGATCAAAAAGCCGAAGGGCCCGATTCTCTGTCTGGCCGGCCCTCCGGGCGTCGGTAAGACATCGCTGGGCCGTTCGGTCGCCCGGGCACTGAACCGAAAATTCGTGCGCCTCAGCCTCGGCGGTGTGCGCGACGAAGCGGAGATCCGGGGCCACCGACGCACCTACATCGGGGCGCTTCCCGGCAAGATCATCCAGCAGATCCGCAAGGCCGGCTCCAACAACCCGGTGATGCTGCTCGACGAGGTCGACAAGATGTCCACCGACTTCCGCGGCGACCCCGCCAGCGCCCTTCTGGAGGTGCTGGACCCGGAGCAAAACGCCAACTTCAACGACCACTACCTCGATCTGGACTACGACCTGTCGCACGTGATGTTTCTGTGCACGGCGAACAACCTCAAACAGATCCCGGCGCCGCTTCGCGACCGCATGGAGATCATCCAGATCCCGGGGTACACGGACTACGAAAAACGCCAGATCGCCCGTCAGTATCTGGTGCCCAAGCAGACCGAAGCGAACGGCATCGACGATGTGGACGTGCATTTTACCGACAGCTCCATCAGCCGCATCATCAACCACTACACCCGGGAGGCCGGGGTGCGGAATCTGGAGCGCGAAATCGGTACGGTCTGCCGAAAGATCGCCCGTCAGGTGGTGCGCGAGGGCAAAGACCAGTCGTTTAAGGTCAGCGCCAAATCGGTGCCCCACTACCTGGGCAAGCACAAGTACACCCGCGGGCGCATCGAGGACCGCGACGAAATCGGGATGACCAACGGCGTGGCCTGGACCCAGTACGGCGGGGTGATGCTCGTCAGCGAGGTCACGGTGATGCCCGGTAAGGGCAAGTTCATCATCACCGGCAAACTGGGCGACGTAATGGAAGAATCCGCCCAGGCGGCGATGAGCTACGTGCGCTCCCGGGCGATGAATCTGGGGCTTAGCCCCGACTTCCACGAAAAGGTCGACCTGCACATCCACTTCCCGGAAGGGGCACTCCCCAAAGACGGCCCCTCCGCCGGCATTACGATGGCCTGCAGCATCGTCAGCTCGCTGACCCGCATTCCCGTGCGCCACGATGTGGCGATGACCGGCGAGATCACCCTTCGAGGCCGGGTGCTTCCCATCGGCGGGCTCAAGGAGAAGGTCATCGCCGCCCACCGAAGCGGCATCAAGCTGGTGGTGGCACCGGCGGAGAACAAGAAGGACTGGACCGACGTACCCAAAGAGATCCGCAACCAGCTCGACGTGGAGTGGGTCGAGCACATGGATCAGGTGCTGGCCAACGCCCTGAGCCTGGACGACCCGGAGGCGTTTATGGAGCGGCTCAAACAGCCC
>SKMT01000476.1 GCA_007120915.1 Myxococcales bacterium
GCTGTGATCGCCGCTTTGTTGCTGGTGGTCGCCGCGATGTTCGGCGGCTGCGGAGGCTGTGACCGGGGTGGGGCGGCGGGCGAAGACTTCGTTGCCGGCTACAACACCGACGTGTTCACCTTTGCGGTCAGCGCCGATCCGCAGACGCTGGACCCGGGGCGGATGAGCGGTGCACCGGAGGGGCGGGTGGCCTTCAACATCTTCGAGGGGCTGATGGCGCCGGGGCCGACTACGGAAGACCTGGACGACCCGTCGGATGTGGTGGTGCCCGGGGTCGCCGAGGATTATGAGATCAGCGACGATGGGACGGTGTACACGTTCTATCTTCGCGAGGACGCGAAGTGGTCCAACGGCGAACCGGTCACGGCGATGGACTTCGAGCGGTCCTGGAGGCGCATTCTCACCCCCGATTTCCCGGGGGATTACGTCAAGCTGCTGCACATCATCAAGAACGGCGAGCAGTACTCCAGCGGCGAACTGGAGGACTGGGGCGAAGTGGGCGTAACATCGCTCGACGAGCGCACCCTGGAAGTCACCCTGGAGTATCCGACGCCGTACTTTCTGGAGATGCTGGCGTTCTACACGTTCTATCCGGTGCCCATGGACGTGGTCGAAGAACAGGGCGACCGGTGGACGCGGCCTGAAAACATCATCTCCAACGGGGCCTACAAGCTCACGGACTATCGTCCGCAGCGCGATATGACGCTGAAGAAAAACGAGCACTACTGGGATGCGGATAATGTCGCGATTGAAGAGGCGAGAGCCCGGATTATCGACGACACCAACGCGATTGTGAACGCCTATCGAACGGGAACGCTGCACTACTCGGGGGCGTCGCTGCCGGTGGCTCAGATTACGGGGTTGATGACCCATCCCGACTTCTATCAGGAGCCGATGCTGGCGGTGTATTACCTGCGGTTCAACGTCGCCGAGGAGGACCACCCGCTGTCGAAGCCCAAGTTTCGGCGGGCGCTGGCGAAGGCGATCGACACCCGGTCGCTGGTCCAGGACACGATGAACAATCTGTATGAGGTGCCCGACGGGTTTGTCCCGCCGATGCCCAACTGGGAGTCCACCGCCGACGCCCCGGAGTACAACCCGGAGCGAGCCCGGGAGTTGCTTCGGGAGGCGGGCTATGAGGACGGGGCTGACGTGCCGCCATTCGAGTATCTGTACAACACCGATGAGGACAACCAGTTGATCGCCGAGTCGGTGCAGGCGATGTGGCAGCGCAACCTGGGCATCCGCGTCACGCTGGTCAACAAGGAGTGGCGCACCTATCTGCAGGATGTGACCACACTGAGTTACGAGGCCGCGCGGGCGGGCTGGATCGGCGATTACAACGACCCGATGACCTTTCTGGAGTTGTGGGAGACAGACAACGGCAACAACAACACCGGCTGGTCCGACGACGAATACGACGAGCTGATCTACAAGGCACGACGCGAGCCTGACGAGGATAAGCGGCTGGAACACCTGCAGAAAGCAGAGGAGATCGTGCTGGAGCGCGGGCCAGTGATCCCGATCTACTTCTACTCCAACAACATCCTGGTATCCCGTCAGATCGAGGGATTTCAGCCACACAACCGCGACATTCACCTGTTGAAATACCTCAGCTTCAAAGACGACGCCGAAATCGCCTCTAAGCCGGGAGATGAGCCGACGTGACACGCTTTATCCTCCGGCGCTCCATCGCCTCGGTGTTCGTGATCTTCACGGTGATCATCATCTCGCTGTGGATCACACGACTTGCGCCGAGTAACCCCTGCCTCGAGGAACGGGAGGTTCAGGCCTGTGCCTGTGTGAAGATGCACGACCTGGACCGGCCGGTGTTCCCGGTATATTCGCCGCCACCGCTGGCGCCGATGGACGGTTGCGAATACTGGGAGCCCGAGCGGGAGTGGACGCTGTTTCCCTTCGAGTTCGAGATTCCGATCCCCGGTGCTGAGCCGCTTGAAATCAACCGGATCAAGCTGATCGGGTTTGAGGACTGGGGCAACACCCAGGCGGCGATCTATCTGAGGACCCTGGCAAGCGGCAGCCTGGGCGAGTCGATGATCACCGACCGGTCGGTGCTGGAGACATTGGGGGCGGCCTTACCCTACACCTTACAATTAGGGATTCAGTCGCTGCTTCTGGCGCTTCTTCTGGGAGTTCCGGCGGGGCTGATCGCCGGGCTTCGACAGAACACGCCGACGGACTACAGCGTGATGACCGTGGCGATGATCGGGGTGAGTATCCCGAACTTCGTGCTGGGGCCGTTGCTGATCTTGTTGTTCTCGCTTCAGCTTGGCTGGTTTTCGGCGGTGGGGTGGTACAGTTGGCAGGATAGTATCTTACCGACGGTGACGCTGGGGCTGTTCTACACCGCCTATGTCGCGCGGCTGACCAGGGGAGGGATCCTCGAGATTATTCGCAAGGACTTCATACGCACCGCCCGGGCGAAGGGGCTGAAGGAGCACGTCGTGGTGCTACGCCACGGGCTGAAGGGGGCGTTGCTGCCGGTGGTCAGCTACCTGGGCCCGGCGTTCGCAGCGATGCTGGCGGGGTCGGTGGTCGTCGAGGAGATCTTCAACCTGCCCGGGATCGGAACCCACTTTATCCGCTCGGCGCTGAACCGAGACTACAACCTGGTGCTGGGCACCATCATTTTGTACTCGTCGCTGCTGGTATTTCTGAATCTCGTGGTCGACGTGCTGTACACGGTGCTCGACCCGCGTGTGGACTACGAGGACGGATGACCCCATGAGCACTCATCATCCAGTTCCGGGCGGGGAGAGCACAGGCGGAAGCGGCGGGCACCGCAGCCTGGACACCGAAGCCAAGAGTGTAGAGGAGCTCAAAGAGCTGGTGGAGGGTACCAGCCTGTGGAAGGACGCCTGGCGGCGGCTTCGCCGCAACAAGGCGGCGATGGGCGGGTTGATGATCGTGGTGCTGATGTCGCTGGCGGCGCTGTTTTATCAGCAGATCGTCGAGCACGTCACCCGATTCAACCACGAAGAACAGCATCCCTATGTGATGCCCAAGCCCCCCGGTTCGTACACCGTGCCGGCCGAACATTTCCGGCTGATCGACACCGAGGAGATTTCGTTTGAAGACGTCGACCGCGAGGGCACCGGCGAGATCGACGCGGCGGACATCCACGAAGCCTATCGCAAGTGGGAGTTCGACCGCATCGACCGCGACGGCAACGGCAAACTGAGCTGGGAGGAGTACTCGGCGGCGCCGTTCAGCATGACGGCGGACACCGTTCCGGACTGTGAGCGCTGGGCGGAGATCCGAAAGAGCATGGCGCCCATCGACGCCGAGGAGATCTTTGAGTGCGAAGCCGGCGAGGAAGGCTACATACGCTTTGA
>SKMT01000502.1 GCA_007120915.1 Myxococcales bacterium
ACATATGATGGACCTGGCCGTCGGCACCGACCATCCGGTGAGACACACGATAGGGTCGGCGTTGTTCGACAGCTTGTTGAACCTCGTGGTGCACCCGCTGATAATCCTCGGGGTGAAGCAGCGAGGCGAGTGTACGTCCTCCCTCTTCGAAGTCCCCCACCGGGTAGCCGAACATCTCCTCGACGGCGTTGGACACGAAGATGGGAGTCCATTCGTCGTCGACGTGACAGCGGTACACCAACCCGGGGATGTTGTTGACCAGTGTGCGGTAGCGCGCTTCACTGCGCTCCAGCTCGTTTTGGACCTTCCAGGCTTCGGTGATATTGCGGATTTGAACGAGGATCCGGTCTTTGCCGTCCAGCGGAATGAGCCGGCAGAAGAAAAACTGCATCTCGTCACGTATCGGCAACAGATAACGAATACTTGTTTCTTCACCGGTGTCGTGAATCTGTTTCAGAGCTTCCTCGAATTTCTCGGCGACCGGCTCCGGTAACACTTCCGAGACCGTTTTGCCCAGAAAGTCCTCCGAGCTGGCGTACAGGTCTTCGCGCCGGCCGGCATGAAACGCGGTGTAGCGACCATCGGCAGTCATCTCGAAGAGCAGGTCCGGCAGCACCGACATGATTTCTTCGGTGGTCGCATGTTGGTTGTGATTATCTGATTTGTTGCTGTTGGAGGAAGCCATACTGCTTGCGGTTATTGGTTATTGGTTATTGGTTGGTAGTTATTGGTGCTCGATGCTCGGTGGTTGCTGGATGGGCGGAATTTGTTACTCAGTTGATCGGGGCTGATTGGAGCGGAAGCGACATTTGTTATGCAACGTAGTGTAGACAGAACAGAACCGGTAGCAAGGAATGCAACGACCGACCACCGACCACCGACCACCGACCACCGACCACCGACCACCGACCCGACCACCGACCACCAACCACCGACCACCAACCAATAACCAATAACCAAGAACCAATAACCAAGAACCACCAATGGAACGAATCCTGATCAGTGCCTGCCTGGTGGGGCAGAAAGTGCGCTACGACGGCGAGGACTCGAAGACCGGCCAAGAGCGCATCGAACGTTGGCATCAAGAAGGCCGGCTGGTGGCGGTGTGTCCGGAAGTCGCCGGCGGGCTGGGAGTGCCTCGGCCGGCCGCCGAAATTGTCGGGGGAGATGGTCAGGACGTACTCGATGGGGATGGGCGGCTGGTGACGGAAGAGGGCGAGGACGTCACCGACGCCTTCGTCTCCGGGGCACAGCATGCGCTCAAGGTGGCCCGCAAGCATCAGATCCGCCTGGCGGTGCTGAAGTCAAAGAGCCCCTCCTGTGGGGCGCGACAGATCTATGACGGCAGTTTCACCGGTGTGCGTCGCGATGGAATGGGCGTGACGGCGGCGTTGCTTCGCCGCAACGGGATTGCAGTGTTCAACGAAGGGGAGCTCGATGAGGCAGCACGGGTTCTTCAAAGGCTCGAAGACGTAGGCTGAACCCATCCGTGATCGGTTTAGCATCGGGTGAATTACGGTTTTGGCTCCAGCGGTAGTTTGATCGCTGGCGTCGTGGGTCTTGAGTCTTGGGTCGTGGTACCGGTGATGATGGTTTCGGTCCCAACAGGCCGGTGAACCAGACACAAGACGCACGACCCGGGACACACGACCCGACTCGGCGGTTCGATCGGGTTACGATGGTTCGTTTGAAATTGCCGGGACAGGCGCCTGGAGCAGGGCGTATATGATTAGGTACCCCCCGGGGGTGTGACGAACTTCAAGGGTGGCAAAGGAAGTTCGACATATCCGTATCCGTCGACTGCCGAGGCTGTGATGGTACAGACAAACGGGGGAACCGGCAGGGGCCGTGGTCGTCCACGAGACCCCAGCTATGACGATGCAATTCGAAGAGCGACCACGGAATTGCTCGCCGAACGGGGTTATCAGGGGGTGACAATGTCGGAGGTGGCCCGTCGGGCCTCCGTTGCCAAGACAACGATTTACCGTCGGTGGGATACCAAGGCGCAACTGGTCGTCGATGCGATCAGCGAAGACCTCGAAATTGCCCCCGATATCAACACCGAAGAGGCGCAACGGCCCCGAGAGGCGTTGTGCGAGTTGGTGGTGTGGTTTTACGGCCGGCTGGGAAGCCGGGGTGACGACGAGTTGCCGGTGGAGCCGGCGCGGCTTCTTGTAGAGCCGGATATCGTCGCCGAATTTAGCTCCCGGTTTCTCGCCCCTGTGCGTCGCCGCGGCGCCGGGCTGATCGAACGGGCCCGACGCCGCGGTGAATTCGACGCCGATGGGGACGCGCTGGAGCTGATGGATCTGCTGATTGCTCCGGCGCTGTACCAGGCGATGGTACTGCGAGAACTACCGCGTGCCCAGATGGGCCAGCGGGTGTTCGATACGATTCTGGGCTGATTCAGCCCAGAAGCCGGTCGACTTCTCGCAGCACGGTCACCCGGTCTTTGTTCGCCTTTTCATAGCGACGAACCTTCTCCAACTGCCAGGGCGACAGCCCCTCGAGGGAGTCGTTGACCTGGTGGACGTTCAGTTCATCGTAGTCGTCGATGGGAGGGCGCTCGACTGCCTCGCCGGCCTGCTGCAGGTCGCGGGCGCGGCGGCGCAGCCCGTCGGCGCCTTTCGCACCACCGGGGACGTCCTCCAGCAGTTCGGCTGCCCGCGACAGGGTGTTTGCGCCCACCTCGTAGCCCGTAGACAGCGAATTGTCGCGAAGCTGTCCGGCAAGGATTGACGACCGGGTCTGAAGATCATGCACCGCCTTCTCGGTGCGGTCGCGGGCTTCTTTGCCCTTTTGTTCAAGTTGTTCGCGCCACTGTTCGAGGCGCCCATTGGTCAAATCGAATTGTGACAGGATCGACTTTCTCATCGTCCTACTCCTCAATGAAAGTTACTGCCCGTTGCACCACGTCTTCTTCCCCCGCCGGAGGCAATGTAGCACTTTGACGCGGCGCGTCAAGCGGTTTGACGCATCGCGTCAACAGCGGGCTCTAGGCGCTGGGCTCTAGGCGCTGGGCGCTGGGCTCTGGGCGCTGGGCTCTGGGCGCTGGGCTCTAGGCGCTGGGCGCTGGGCTCTGGGCGCTGGGTGGTGGGTGTTGGGTGGTGGGTGTTCGGTGGTGGTGGAACGGCGGTGGATGAACCCCCAACGGGTATTGTCATTCGTACTTCGACTGGGCCCGGTCGACGATCTGCTTGAGGATCTCGACGTCCAGGCTCAACTGTTGGGCGGCGGCTTCGTAGTCGCCGTCGTTGGCCTGCACCGCAACGAGTACCTGTTTTTCCATGTCCTGTTTTCCTCCGCCGGCAAGATCGGCGACGTTCATGGTCGCCTTGGTCTGCTGGACGTCGTC
>SKMT01000041.1 GCA_007120915.1 Myxococcales bacterium
CCCCGGCTCGAAGCACTGCAGCGTGACGTCACCCTCAAGCTGGTGGAAGCAGGGCACAAACCGCACCGGTTGTACCGGCCCGACAGTTGGGTGCCCCATGTCTCCATTGCCTTTGGAAGTCCCGGCATCAAGGGGTGGAAGCGGGTGCTGCAACAGGAGAAACAGGGAGTGTTTCACCGCCGCACCTACATCGAGTCACTGCTGGTGTTGAGCGCCGATCGTCGTCGACCATTGGCGATGGAAGCGCCGCTGGGCATGCGAGCCGGAGGCCAGCGAACAGAACCGTGAACACTGTGATGATTCGATCCGAAAAAGCAGCACCAACCCTTGTGACCCGCCGGGGGCTACGATACACTCCGCACTGGATTCGAAGGGTGAGTGGAAGGGTAGATACACCGATGATTGTGTGCCGGAATGGTCGGCGAGTCAGATGATGCGAGGAGCGTGACATCGTGGCAGAATCTGCGGATAAAACTTCGGCGGATAGCGCGGGGCTCGATGAGAGCAGTGAGGTGGTGGAGTTGACCGAAGAGGTCGCGGCCGAAGAGGCAGACGAGTCAACGGACTCGCAGAGCGATGAATCGGTAGAGGTCAAAGAAGGGGGTGACGCAGAAGAGTACGATCGTCAGGCCATGGTCAAGACCGTGCAGATGCAGGCGGTGGACCGGAAGGCCGTGGAGGGAATGATCCCCGATGATTCGGCCGCCGCGAAGGCGGCTATTCTGGCAGATGCTCGATTCTCACCGGAGGTGATCCCGGGGCCCCCGGCGGTGCTGGTGAAAAAATGGCGTGACGGTTTGCCGGGCAAAGTCGAGCGTATCGTCGGTGAGCCCAGGCAGCAGGAACAACAATCGGAGATCCCCCCGGAGCCGGACACGGAAGTTATGGCCTCTCCAGCTCCAGAAGCAGACACCGAGGAGATGCCCGTCGATCAGATGCCCGACGTCCCTGCCGAGGAGCCCTCGGAGAAACAGGTCGATGTCAGCGAGACGGCGGAACTGGACGAGTCGGACATCGAGGAGTTGGACACCGTCGATCTCAAAGAGAAAGAGGAGGATCAGCGCCCCCGTAAGAGTACGCCTCCTCCCACTCAACCCCCGCCGAGCAAGCAAGAACCGTCGGAGAAGAAAAAAGAGGCGAAGCCTGCGGCCAAGAAAGGCGGCGACGATGACATGAGTGGGCTGGTGCAGGAGTTGCTCGAAGAGGAGAAACAGAAAAAAGAAAAGCAGCAGCTCGGCCCGCGTCAGACCTGGTTCAAGCAGGTTTTCGGAGAAGAATATCTACGCAGTGTCCCGGAGAACATCGCCGCATTGACGCAGCGCGAGGCCGATTTCATCGAAAAGAGTCTTCGGCTCAAGAAGAACTCACGGATTCTGGATCTGGCCTGCGGGTTTGGGCGCCATTCGCTGGAACTGGCGTCGCGTGGCTACGAGATGGTGGGACTGGATCTGTCGATGGATCTTTTGCAGAAGGGCCTGGATGCCGCCCAGCAGAAATCACTGAACGTCAAACTCATCCACGGCGACATGCGAGAGCTGGGGTTCAGTCAGGTGTTTGACGGATGCTTCATCTGGAACACGTCGCTGGGATACTTCGACGATCGCACCAATCTGGGGGTGCTCCACGGGTTGCACAAGGCGCTGAAAGTAGGAGGGCGATTGTTGATCGACGTCATCAATCGCGACCATGTGGTCCACCAGACACCGACGCGGCTTTGGTGGGAAGGCAAGGGCTGCATTTTCCTGGAGGAGACGGAGTTTAACCACCAGACGTCGACGCTGGAGGCGCAGCGGTCCTACATCTACGAAGACGGCACCCCTCCGGTCGAACACACCAGTTACATCCGGCTGTACAGCGTGCATGAGTTGCGCCAGATGCTGCACGTGGCCGGGTTCAAGGTGCGGGAAGTGAGTGGAGACTACCACTACAAAGGGCACTTTCTGGGTGCTTCCAGCCCCCGAATCATCATTCTTGCCGAAAAGCGAAAGAAGAAGCGACGTCCCAGCCGCGCGAACCGGTCGGGAGCGAACAAGAAGTAGTTGCCATCCGGAGGGTCCGGATGGCAATCAGCCAGCTCGTAAGTGTTGAAAGTATGGGGGCAGATAAGCCCGAATCAGTCGTCGTCGTCCGGCACTTCGTGATCATCGACGGCCTTCAGATCGATCAGTCCCTCTTCAGTGGAGACAAACCCGTCGGCCATGTCGGTGTAGGTGCCGGCGAACAGGTATTCGTCGCCTTCGCTGATTCCGGCGGTGCGCAAGAAGGTGTCTTCGAAACCGACGATGATCAGGTCGAGATCTTCGTCCATGTGGTCACGAACCAACAGGTGAAGACGGGGGCAGCGCTCAACGGAGGGATCGCAGTCGGCGCCGATGATATCGGAGACCACTCCGCGCACTTCTACTTGCTCGTCCATAAACTGGTCGCGATGGCCGATAATCCCCTCGACGCGCAGGGAGTCGTCGTCGTTGCGCTTTCTGATCTCAAAGGCCGAATCCGGTGGCGGATCGGGCAGATCGACCACCGCTTCGGGCAGGTCGGGGTCGGGGGGGAATTCTTCGGCCGGGGGTTCCGGCCCCTGGTCGCAGGCAACGAGCAGGGTAAGGGCAGCGATGACGGCGCTGGAGACCAGGGGGACACAACAACGTTGAAATCCAATTGCTCTGCTCATCGCTTCTGTCCTCTCAAGATATGAGTGTTGTTAGTTTCTCGCCGGCTCAGCGGTGATCTTGTGATCTTCCCATTTCTGGTTGTTCAGCGCGGAGATGACGTCATCGAAATAGTCGGTGCGGACGTGAATGAAAGAGTAGCTGCTCTCGATGCTGACGCGTCCGAAGTCCTCAGGGTCCATACCTGACATATAGCATATCATGTCGATCATTTCCTTCGCAGAGTCGAAGGCGTTGCGCCCGAGGTTCATATACATTTTGCGAGTTTCGGAGGGGCTGTCTACCTGAGGAGCGGCTGCTTTGATCTGTTCCATGTCGTCGTCCTGTGTGTCAGCGGATTTCTGAGAAGTCTGTTGTTTTTGTGTGTCGTCGGAACCGGAGCGGCTGGGACGAGTGCGCCGGCGTTTTCGCTTTGGCTTCGAGTCTTCTTTCTTGGACTCTCGTTTCTTGGACTCTTTTTTCGCTCGTCGGTCGTCTTTCTTGCCGTCGGTACGTTTGGACCGTTTGGTACGTTTCGGTTTGGAACCGCGGGAGCGGGATGTCGATGAGTCGGTCTCGGCTTTCTTTGATGGGGACCTGGAGGCAGCACCGTCGGTGGTTGTGCGGTCGAAGTCGCCTTCGATCACCCGATCGGCCAGTGCCAGTAGACGGGCGACGAATCTGTTGCGGTCGAGTCGG
>SKMT01000547.1 GCA_007120915.1 Myxococcales bacterium
GCGACGAGGTCTGCCGCAACGACATCTGTACCGAGGTCTGCGAGCTCGACGAGGACTGCGGCGACGAGATGATCTGCTCGGCGGGCCGATTCTGTGTGCCCGACGCCGAGGCCATCGACTGTGACACCGACCATGAATGCCCGTCGCGAAGCTGTGTGGACGGTCAGTGTGAACCGGCCGACCGCTGCGACGTCGACGGCGACTGCTTCGACGAGCAGTTCTGCAGCCCCGACGGCTACTGTGTGCCCCACTGTGAAAACGACATGGAGTGTGCCGACGGCGAAATCTGCCACGACGGCCGCTGCGTCATCGGCGGTTCCTGTGACAGCGACGATGAATGCGGCGACGGCGGCGTATGTACCGACGGAAGCTGCCAGGTCGCCTGCGACGACGATGACGACTGTGGTCAGGACGGGCTCTGTTTCGACGGTCATTGCTCGGCGATGTGTGAATCCGACGACGAGTGCGACGACGACGGGCTGTGCTGGCGCGGACTCTGTGTGCCGGTCCACCCCGAGGATCCCACCCTCCCGGCCCCCGGCGGTGACCCCTCCACTCCCGACAACGACGATGAACCGGACGCCGGATTCGACGACGCCGGTGACCCCGTCGACCCCGCCGTCGATCGCGACGACGCCACCTCCTGCTCCGACGCTACAGACTGCGCCGACGGAGAGCGCTGCGAAGACGGACTCTGTGTAACCGATGGCATCTGCCACGCCGACTCCGACTGCTCGCCCGGTTCCACCTGTCAGCGCGGGCGCTGCCGGCTGGCCTGTGACTCCGATGATCACTGCCGAAGCGATGAGACCTGCGGCGATGACGGCATCTGTGAGTCCGCCGACACCGACCCGCCCTCCTGCAGTTCCTCCCAGGACTGTGGGCCGGCCGAACGCTGCGAAAGCGGCGAGTGCGCCACCGTCACCCTCATCTGCGTAACCAGCGACCAGTGCGGTATCGACGGCGACGCCAACCCCAAATCCTGCGTCGACGGCCTCTGCCACTTCGGATGTGACGACGACGGCGACTGCCCCTACGGGCATGCCTGTGACGACGGGGTCTGCCAGGTCGACACCGACAACGCCACCTGCAGCGTCTCCGCGGATTGTGACGGCGACGAATCCTGCATCAACGGCTTCTGCTACGACGCCTGCGATGAGACCGCCGACTGCGTCGACGAGGTCGGCGGCCACCCCGAAATGATCTGTGACTACGGCGTCTGCCAGCCCAACTACACACCCGGCGCCGAGTGTCAGGACCCCGCCGTCTGCGGCGAAGGCAACAACTGCTTCGACGGCTACTGCACCGTGCCCTGCGACGACGGCAGCGAGTGCTTGTCGGGCACCTGCGAAGACGGGTTCTGCATCAAGTAGACCGCCCTCTGCTCCCCCGCCGCCGCGCCGGCGGCGGGGGAGCCGATCCTCCTACCAGCGAGCCACTTCCCAGCCCAGCATCAGATCCAGCGATCGGTACGCGTCTCCATTGGACGGAGCCGACGCCCCGAACCCAAGGCTGCTTTCGTGTCGGTACTGAACCAGAGCGCTCAGCTTCTGGTGATCGCCAATCTGCATCGCCCCGCCCACCATCCCGGTGTAGTGCGACACCACCGGCACCTCCGTAATCGGCGACAGCTCCAGGTAGTCCGGACGCGTGCCGAAGCCGGCTCCGGCCATCACCGACGTGCGATCGCCGAAGAAGTACGACACCCGACCCAGCGCGGTATGATCCAGGTCTCCGTCATCAGAAACACTCAGAAAGTACCGCCCGTCCAACGCCCAGGGGCCGATGTACTGGGTCAGCGACGGGATGATCACCGTCGTTCCCGCGTCTTCATGCTGCAGTCTCCATCCCCGAAGACCGGCGTCCAACCCTCGCTCGGTGGTCCATCCTCCCTCCAGGTACGCCGACCAGGACGGTGAGAAGTCGGGCTGAAACGTATAACTACCCCCTGCCGATGCCCGCAGCCCTTTGCCCGGGTTGTAATGCCCCTCCAGAGTCATCCCCGTGTCGGTGAGTGTGGAGTCATCGATAAAGCCGCGGCGCACAAGATGGCCCCCGGCTTCCACGATGATATCAGGCATCGCCTCCACTCCCGCTACCAGCCGCAACCCCTGGCCGTCCGGGCGATCAGCTACCAGCGAATACGACGGCTCAAGCCGGGCAAACCAGCTTCTCTTGTCGGCCTGCTCCAGCTCTTCGGCTGCACCGCAGCCGGTTTGCGCGCCGAGCTCGCAGCTTCGCTGATACGCTTCGATCGCCGCTTCCCTCTCGCCGAGGTGACTTCGCACATGTCCCGTGTTCAACCAGGCGGTCTCATCGTCGGGCACCGTCTCCAGATACACGGCGTAGCGCTCGGATGCCTCCCCGTGCTCCCCACGCCAGAACCACAGATCCGCTTCGAACCGCTGCACCTCCGCTTGTTGGCGGGCTTCGTCGTCCAGCCGGTCCAGAAGCTGCTGCGACGTCTCGAAGTCGCCGTCGTGCGCCGACAGACGAGCCTGCAAGAAGAGCGCGTCCTGGTGGTCGGGAGCCTCCTGGACAGCCCGACCGCTCCACTGGAGCGCATCTTCAAGTCGCTCCAGCCCCGCCAGAGACCTGCTGAGCTCCAGCATCATCTCCACATCGCTGTCATCATCCTGCAGACACTGCTCGGCGAGTTCGGCTGCCTCATCTAACTGGCCCCCAGTTCGCAACTGTCGCACCTGCTCACATTCCGATTCATCAAATCCGGCGCCCAGACACATCAGCGCCAGACCACATATCATCAGCTTCTTCATCTCTCCTCCGTAGCCGCGGCCACACGGCGTCTTCCATGGCCTTTGCGCTCGATCTGCCCCCAACTTTGGTCGCCACGCAACCAGTCGTAGAGACCTCGAATTCGAAACAACAACGTCATCTGCCGGTACCCGAAGTTCTCCAGAATCGCGACCACCACCAGCTTCGCTCCTCCGCGGCTTCGGTCCTCGGGGCGGAACGTCCACAGATCGGCGACCACACTGGTCACCGTCAAAATTGCTCCCCACAAAAAGGCGACCACGAAAAACAGCAGCGCAAACGTGGGGTTGATAAACGCCAGCGCAATCGCCAGCACAAACCAGGCATACCCAAGCACCTCCACCACCGGCCCCAGAAGCTCGAACAGCACAAACAGCGGCATCAGCACCATACCCACCAGCCCGTAGCGCGGCCGGCCGACCATCGCCCGGTGCTTCCACAATGTCTGGGCAAGCCCCCGGTGCCAACGCGCGCGCTGCACCGCCAGCCCTCTCAAATCCTCAGGAACTTCCGTGTAGGCAATCGGCTCCGCAAGTTGCACCACCTTCCCTCCTTGCTCGCTGGCA
>SKMT01000011.1 GCA_007120915.1 Myxococcales bacterium
GCCGCCGCTGAGCGGCAAGATGCCGATCTCGTCGCCCATCTTGAGCCCCAGCCCGTCGAGCACCTGCCGGTCCACCTCGTAGCCGTCAGGCACGCGCTTGTATCGCGCCACCATGGCCCGAAAGCGAATCCCCTCGTGCTCCTTCTCGGTGGCCACCAGTGCCTTGCCCTCTCCTGTACCCTCCAGCACCGCCGCAACCTCCGAACGATGGGTGCGCTGCACCATCCGACATTCATCGGTGGGACACACAAAGGTTGGGCCCCCGTCAAAGGGGTCGATGCTGTCGTTCCACTCAAAACCGATGGACCGAAGCATCTTCTCCACCGGTTTCGTCGGCTCACCGACCACGCCGATCTTCTGGCGCACCTCATCCGGCAGAAGCGCTGTGTAGATCGGGGTTTGCGGAAACAGATTGCGCACAAACTCGATGCTCTTGCGGCTCAGCCTGTCGGCCTCCCGGTAGCTGACATCCGTGAAATTTTTGCCCAGACACTCCCACAGATCACTGGTCCCATCCGGGTTTAGTTGCGGAAGAAGCTCCGCGACGATCCGATCGCGGAACCAGTCGCGATGAAGCCCGATGTACAGAAACCGCACGAAACTAAGCAGCTTGCCCAGCTTCATCGGATGACCCCGAAAATCCGGGTGCAACACCAACCCTCCGATCTCGGTGGCTCCATCAAACTCGAAGCGAAGCTGCAACACCTGGTGTACAAAATACTTGTTGATCGTCCGCGAGTATTTCTGCTCTTCGTTCACATCGAAGTACACCGCCGGGCGCTCGAAAGTACCGTGCTGCCCGATGATCAGGCAGGTTCCCATCAGCCGCTCACCGCTGAACATGGCAAATACGTACTGGCGATCGTGAGGGGGGATCTCCCCCGAAAAGCTCTTTCGGCTCAACTCGATTACCGACTTCAACTGCTGGCGATCCGCCGGCAAATTCAGTGTATCCAGAAACGACGCCACCTCATACAGCGGCTCCAGATCTCGATGGTGAATTTCTCTGAGCTGATACATCGGCGGCTCCGAAGGGAATTTGTCAACACCACAGACGTTGATTACCTTGGCAGGGAGGGTAGGCGTTCCCTCACCTCAGTCAACGTGTCTCTGAGCTGGAGTTCGACCCATGTCGGATGTGTTTAAACGCAGTCTTCGCAAAGTCTCCCGCGCCGGCAAGAAAGCCGTACGCAAGGCGACCTCCGAGTCGTCGCTGCGCAAGGTCCGAAAGGGCGTGTCTGCCGGGCGTGAACGCGCCGAAGACACCTCGCGTGCCGTCGCCCAGTCCCCGGTCGCCCAGAAGGCCGCCTCCGCCGCACGCACCGCCGCCGCCTCCGGGCCGGTCAAGCAGGTCGCCTACATGTGCGGGCGCGCCGGCGTCGCAGGTGCCATTGTCGACGGCTCCCTCGGCGGGTTCCAGTCGCTCAAGGCGATGCAGGAAGGGCGCATCGACGGCAAACAGGCCGTCATCCACACCGGCGCCGAAGCCGGCTGCGGATTTGTCACCTCCTCCTCTGGCACTGCCGGCACCGTCGTCGCCTTCATGCTCACCGGCAAAATGGGCCCCGTCGCCCTCGCCGCCGGCATGGGCGCATCGCTCGGATCGCGCTACATCTACCGCAAGGTCGTCGGCGAAACGCTGCCCGACGATGAGGAACAATCCGACGTCGACGTCGACGCCGACGCCAACACCGACGATTCGCCGATGGAAGACATCGGACCTGACGACGAGTAGTCTCCGCGACTGGCTCCCCTCAAGCACCGGGCGAACCAATTTGCTCCCCTCAAGCGCAGCGCGAGGGGAGCTGTCACGAAGTGACTGAGGGGTCGGTTCGGTTTCGACTATTTGCTCCCCTCAAGCGCAGCGCGAGGGGAGCTGTCACGAAGTGACTGAGGGGTCGGTTCGGTTCATCTCACACGTTTAACATTCCACCCTGGGGGGGTCATGTTCCTGCGACAATTTCTTGCCACCACTGCCGCTGTCGCCGTACTCGCCGCCGGCCTTCCTGCCTTCGCACAGCCCCAGCAGCAGCCCGACGAACAAGAAGAACAACTCGACGAACAAGAAGAACAACTCGACGAACAAGAAGAACAACTCGACGAGCAGGACGCCGAAGACAACGACGTTCTCGTCGAGCCCCAAAACCTCGATGAACCCTTTAATCCGGGCAACACCGACCTCTCCGTGATGGGCGGGGTGGGCAACCTGCTGTATCTGTGGGTCGAGCCCGGCGTCGACTTCGGGCTCTTCTCGCTGGGCGAAGGCATCACCGTCAGCGCCGGCGGCGGGCTCAATGCGGGCTGGTGTGCAATCTGCGGGCTCGCCTCGCTGATGCCGGGCGTCAGCATCGCCGGATGGTACCTCCAGCCCACCGCCCGCGCCACCGTGCACTTCAACCAACTCGGCGCGCTGTTCGACACCAACCAACTCGACAGCTACGCCGGACTCGCCAGTGGGGTCGCCATCTACAGCCTGTCCATGGAGACCGAACAGGA
This sequence comes from Myxococcales bacterium, assembly GCA_007120915.1. Classification (GTDB taxonomy): domain Bacteria; phylum Myxococcota_A; class Bradymonadia; order Bradymonadales; family Bradymonadaceae; genus SLJM01. The sequence continues at coordinate 2,497 of SKMT01000011.1, forward strand.
ACCGGACCTCGAAACCGGCGTCTACAGCTTTCTGATCGGCCCCATACTCGGCGCACGCTGGACCTTTGACGGCGCAGACGGACTCTTCGCCGCCGCCGAACTGCGCCTGCTCGCCGAATTCGGCCAACAGACCTTTACGGTACGAACGGGAGACGAAGATGAAGATGTCGTCGAAGAAGGCGCCGCAAACGTCGCCCGCCAGGGCTTCGACCTAAACGTCGGCATCGGCTTCAGATTCTAACCCAACACCGACCACCCAACACCGACCACCCAACACCGACCACCCAACACCGATCACCGACCACCCACCACCTAACACCCGAGCCTGATCTCCCCCCGTACGTCTTCGAGCCGCTCCCCGAACATCATCGCGCGGGTCACTTCTTCGAGCCGCCGGCTCTGCTCGAGCTCCAACGACGCTTTCAGCGGTGTCTGATCAATCAACTCCAGCCCCAGCTTGCCGGCGACCACCCGGGCCGCCGCTGGAATCGCCGACGCCGAAGCACCGTGCAGCCGCGCGATCTCCTCCTGGGCGGTCGGCACCCGCCAGTGCAGCCGCTCCACCAGCACATGAATGGCCGCCGCCAGCCGTTCGGCCCCTAACATTTCGTCGAACTGCACACCTCTGGCGCGGGCCCACAGATTCTGCGCCGTCTCAACCAGCTCCACTCCCCGTTCGCGCCATTCCAGACACCGCAACAGACGGCTCATCGCCGGTGGAAATCTCAGCGGCGTCAACTCCGTAGGCCCCCGCCGGTGGCGCTCATCGAGCACCACCTCAAACTGCTTTCGAACTGCCTCGTTGACCGCCCGCGTTCGCCGCTGAAGCTCCTCGGGGCGAGCGCGCCGCCCCAGCAGTTGATTTCGCAACAATTGCCGCGCCGTCGGCGCACGGTGCACAATCACCGCCTCATGGCCATCCTCCAACACCTCGGAGAGCATCGACAGCGTCTGAAGCGTCTCCATCCACTTTTCGTCGGCCTCATACACCCGGGCGAGCGCATCGAGAATCCAGGGATTGCCCAGATCCCGATCCAACGCCCCCAGAAGCATCGCCACCACCGGCGCCGATGGACCCTGCAGAGGCGCTAGCGCCAACGCTGTACTGCGCAGAAACTCCGCCTCGTCATGGGGCGTGTCCCCCTGAACGATCGCCTCCAGAAATTCCACCACTGCAAGGGCGTACTCGCCCCTGGCCGCGGCCACATGCCCCAGCGCGTAGCACAGGTGCGGGTCGCCTGGGGCCAACAGACGCGCCTGCTTCAACCACGTTTCGGCTGCATCCAGGTCGTCGACCATCAGATGTAGATAGCCCAGGTACGTCGCGAATCGACGCTGATGGGCGTCACCGGGATACTTCAGCGCCAGTCGGCGCAGATACCGTATCGCCTCCGAAAATTGCTGCGCTTCGATCAGCGACTTCACCCTCTTCGCAAGCCATCGATCAGCATCGATGACACCTTCGGACGGTCCCTCGGCACTCATCGCCAGCTCCTTGCGTTTGTGCGCCCTTCCTGGCGCTTCTTCATCCAGATTCGTCGGGGCTACTGTACCCGGGAAGGTCGGTATTGGTTGAATACGCAACCGCTGTCGATTATTTCCTAGTGGGGCGTCATCGACGTACTCGATCTCATTGTCTCATATCTCCGGGCTGACGTCTTCGGTAGCCCGTCACCGACTGCACCTTTACCACCGGTGTGTACGAAGACTCAGCACGGGACCAACGCTATGCTTTCGCACCTGATCATCCGCAACTTCGCCATCATCGACGAGCTGGAGATCCCCTTCCACCCCGGCTTCACCGCGCTGACCGGCGAGACCGGCGCCGGCAAATCGATCATCGTTGATGCCCTCAATCTGCTTCTCGGTGGACGAGCGTCCACGGAGGTGATCCGCACCGACGAAGACGAAGCGATCGTCGAAGGGGTCTTCGAACCCGAAGGCGCCGCCGGCCGGCGGGTCGAAGAGCTACTCGACACCCGGGGGATCGACTTTGACGGCCAACTGATCGTACGCCGCATCGTGGCCCGAAACGGACGCAACAAGGTGTTTATCAACGGCAGCCTCACCACCGTCTCCAACCTCGCGGAGGCGACCCACAACCTCGTCGATATCAGCGGACAGCACGAACACTACAGCCTGGTGCGCACCGACGAGCACATCGAACTGCTCGACGCCTTCGCAGCATTCGACGACGAACTCGCCGAAATGAGCGAAGCCTACACCCGGGTGCGCCGTATCCAGCGCGAACTCGACCAGCTTCGCAAAGACGACCGCGACCGGCTCAACCGTATCGACTTTCTGCGCTATCAACTCCAGGAGATCGACGACGCCGAGCTGGAACCCGGCGAGGAAGAACGCCTGCGCGACGAGGTGGAGCGGCTCAAATACGCCGAAAAAATCCGCGACGCCGTCTACACCGCCTCCGGGCATCTTCACGACCACGAAGCCTCCGCCGTCGAGCGCATCGGCGAAGCACTGGGGGCGATGCGCCAGGTCGCGGCCCACGACGAAGCGCTCGAACTGTTTGCCACCCGCCTCGAAAAAGCCAACGCCCTGATCTCCGACCTCGCCCGCGACATCCAGGACTACGCCGCCGGCGTCGAATCCAACCCCGCTCGCCTCGACGACCTGATCGCACGCCAGGAGACCATCAAAAAACTGCGCGTCAAACACGGCCGTTCCATCGACGAAATCCTCGAACAGGCCGAACAGATGCGCACCGAACTCCACCGGCTTGAAAACGCCGAAGAACACGGCGAACAGCTCCAACAACAACTCTCCGAGGCTCGCCGCGACGCCTGGAAGATCGCCCACCGTATCAGCAAAAAACGCCGCGACGCCGCCGCGACACTCCAACAGCGCGTCGAAGCCGAGCTGGCACAGTTGAACATGGAAGGCGCCCGGTTCTCCGTCGCCTTCGCCCCTGAACAGCTCCCCGACGATTCCGCCCCTCAGCCCCAACAGGGCCCCACCCTTCACCGCCGTGGCTTCGACGAGGTCGAATTTCTCATCTCACCGAACGTCGGCGAGAAACTCCACCCCCTCGCCGACATCGCCAGCGGCGGCGAGCTGTCGCGGATCATGCTCGCCATCAAGTCGATCCTCGTCGACTCCGACGCCGTCTCCACCTATGTCTTCGACGAAATCGACGCCGGCATCGGCGGGACCACCGCCGACACCGTAGGCGCCAAAATCGAGGCTACCGCCTCCTCCCACCAGGTCCTCTGCATCACCCACCTGGCATCCATCGCCTCCAGAAGCGACCACCACTATCTGGTCGAAAAAACGGAGACCAACGGGCGCACCCGCTCCACCATCCGCCCCCTCGAAGACGACGAGCGCGTCGACGCCATCGCTCAGATGCTCGGCGGCGAGCGAGCCACCGCCAAGACCCGCGAGGCTGCCCGAGAGTTGCTCCAAAGCTGACCAGTCCCACCAACACACAGCCCTCAACGCGCTACCGACGATCTGCTACACTTCCGTGCGACCTCGACACCCGACTGGGCTCCCACAGGAGTGTCCCCACGCCATGAGCCGTCATCTCACCGCCGCCGTCGCACTACTTGTCGCTCTGATTTTTGTTGCCTGCGACGACGAGCCTGCCGACCCGCCCACCGTCGAAATCACCGACGGCCCCGACGCCGTTGTCCACGACTCAATCGCCGAGTTTCACTTCCAGTGTTCCGCTGACTGGTGTGCCTACCAGTGCCGCGTCGGTGATGACGATCCCCAGTCCTGCGGCTCATCGGTCATCATTGAGGATCTCGACGACGGCGAACACTCCCTGCAGGTCGTCGCCGTCGACCGCGCCGGTTCCGTCAGCGATCCGGCCCACTGGCAGTGGGACGTCGACACCTCCACCGCCGAACTCGACTGGGTCGAACCCCCTCACATCAACGCCGAGTCGGCAACGGCTCACTTTGATTTTGAGTGCACCGATGATTCCTGCGAACAATTCGAATGCGCCGTCTATCGACCCGGCGACGACCCACAGTTTGACGACTGCACCCCGCCGGTAGACGTCGATGACGTCGACTCGGGCCGCCATATCTTCGAGGCCCGTTCCACCGACGCCCCCGCCTACCAGGGTCGGCTGACCTACGACTTCACCGTCGACCCCATCGGGTTCGAGCAGGTCGCCACCGGCAACTCCCACACCTGTGCGATCAGCGAGGACCAGAAGCTGTACTGCTGGGGCAACAACAACTACGGCCAACTCGGCATCGGCGACGACACCTCCTATACCACCTACCCGCGCCGTGTCGTTACCGATGACGGCGATCGTGCCTGGGCTGACTTCACCGACATTGCCGTCAGCAGCAATCACAGTTGCGCGCTGCGCGAAGACGGACAGTTGTACTGCTGGGGGCGAAACCACCGCGGTCAGCTCGGCATCGGATCCACCGATGACCACTCCAAACCCGCTGCCGTCACCGACTCCGACGCCCAACGCCCCTGGGCGGACTGGACACACATCGCCACCGCCGACGACCGAAGCTGTGGTATCCGCGCCGGCGGCCAGCTTCACTGCTGGGGCTCTACAAACTGGTCCGGACTCGGCACCGGAGACTTCCCCGACACCGGCCAGGATGCGCTGGTTGTCCCCACCCGGGTCGCCAGTTCCACCGGCGATGCCCACTGGTCGGATTGGACCGATGTCTCCGTGGGCCCCCACCATGTCTGCGGCATCCGCGCCGGCGGCCAACTGTTCTGCTGGGGCGACGGGCTCGACGGCCGACTCGGCGTCGGTGAAATCGAACTCGACACCGACGACACCACCGAACAGCCTCCCGCCGCCTCTTTGCCCGATAGCCTGCCCGGCGGGATGCCCGAAGATCTCTCCGACGCCGAGTTCGACCCCGACGACACTCCCCCCGACCTCGATGACGTGATGCCCTCCGCCGAACAACCCGATGGCGCCATTCAGCGCTTCGGCGACACTCCCGATGGCATCGACGAGGAGATGCGCCGCAAACTCGAAGCCGGCGAGCAGGTCGATCCCACCAGCGACCCCGAAACCTTCAACGCCTTCCGCGAAGCCGTGCGCGAAAGCTACTACGAGGAAAAAGAATTCCGCCGCATGAAGGGCCTCGATATGCCGGAGGACGAAGCACATCCTGACGAGTTGTTCGACATCATGGCCGGTGGCCTCGATCCCGTCCAAGACGACCACGACCCCCGCGAAATCAACGAACAATTGCGTACCGCCCTCGGGCCGACCTTCAACTCCAGCGTCGAAGAGGACGACACCATCGTCGAGTTTCCCAAGCGCGTCGTCGGCACCGACGCCACCGGTTACCTCACCGACGTCACCGACGTCGCCGCCGGCCACGCCCATACCTGTGCGCTCCGAGCCGGGGGAGCCCTGTACTGCTGGGGCAACAACCGCAACGAACGACTCGGCATCGAGGGCGACCAATTCCAGTTTACCCCGGCTCCACTGGACGCCGTCGAGGCCACCTGGACCAGCCTGACCGCCGGCGCCTTCCACACCTGCGCGTTGCGCGCCGAATCCACTCCCTGGTGCTGGGGGCACCGCGCCGACGGCCGCCTCGGCATCGCCCCCGACGAAGGCCGCGACGAAGCACCGGTCAACCCCATCTCCCTTGACGATGCCGACGACGTCGCCTGGACGACCACCGCCGCCGGCAACGCCCACAGTTGTGCCATCACCGAAGACGCCGAGCTGTACTGCTGGGGCAACAACCGCCACGGCCAACTCGGCGACGACTCCACCGACCGCCGCGTCTCACCCACCGCCGTCGTCCAGCCGTAGTGAAGATTCTCTCCCTGTATGCCCTGGCGGAACACCGGCTTCTATCCTTCCAAACCTCAACGACCCGCACCTCCCGATGATGCAAAAGATCTCCGCCTGGATCGAAGACAACCTCGACCGGGCCATGAACTTCTATCCCCCCTATTTCGGCGCCGGCGTACGCATCGCCGAGGCCGACGATGACTTCCGATACATCCGTGTGGAGATGCCGCTGCGGTTCTACAACCGCAACTACGTCGGAACCCATTTCGGCGGGTCGCTCTACTCGATGTGCGACCCCTTCTACATGCTGATGCTCCTCAAGAACCTGGGCGGCGACTACATCGTCTGGGACCGATCCGCCTCCATTGAGTTCAAGAAACCGGGCACCGGAACCGTCCGCGCCGAATTCGAGCTGACCGAAGAGCGCATCGACACCATCCGCCAACAGGCCGAACAAAACCGCAAGGTCGAACCGACGTTTCACGTCGACATCCTCGACGAGGAAGGCGACGTCGTCGCCACCGTCGAAAAAGTGCTCTACGTACGCCGCAAGGACCACGACGCAGCAGGGAACTGAGCTGCCTCCGCTCAACTTCTACAACTGTCCACTCTCGCTCTATTGGTGTCTGTTGTTCGCTCTCACCTGAAGCGCCGGAGACTGCCCCCAAAGCTGCACGAAAATGCCGAGTTTCATCGCTCTCAGGCCACATGGCGGATTCGTTTCAACAATTGAACCCGGGACCGGGTTCAAGAAAAACGCAAAGCGGAGCGTTTCGACGTCTGAGCCCGTAGGATGTCGCCCGGACTACGGCCTGGGGGGATGTTGACATCGGCCGTCGAATCACTCCGCTTGCAAGTATAGTAACTTCCCCCCTGCCCGTTTCATTCCAGAAAATCTGAGATTTTTCACAATTTTAGCAATTCCCCCCAAAACCGGGCCTCCACAGCGCATCTCTGGCTCCCCGATGGTCCGCCAGCACAACCTCGGCCGCCCCGGTTGCGCCACCGCTGCGGATCCTCCAGAATCCTCCGGCCCCTGTCCCACCACAATCTGCCAACGCCTGCTCTTCGCCCCGATGCCCTTATTGCCTCTACCAGAACGCGACCGAGCTATCGCCATCGCCTTCCCGACCATGGTCGGCGGCCGGGTACTCGGCGCTGCATTACTGCCGATACTGTTCGCTCACTTCCCGCTGGGGCTTGTCATCCTGAGCCCCTTTATCGTGAATCTAGTCCTTGTCGCCCCCCTGGTACCGGCTGCGGTCTACTTCCCGGTGGCCCTGGTGGTGACCACCGCCCAGGCGTTGGTCGGGTTTCACTTCGGCGCCACCCACGGAACCCGGGCGCTCGACTGGATCCTGGGACGGCTCCCCTTCGTGTCCCGCGAACTCGCCGATCGCTTCCTGGAGGTGGTGCGTCGGCTCTCTATCCCCGCCGTCTTCGCGCTTCCGGGGCCAGTGCTCGGCACCGTCGCCGGGGTGGCGGGGGTGCGAAAAAACATCTTCCACCTGCTGGTCGTCCCCGCCCAACTCGCCTGGATTTCCGCAACCTACTTTGTGGGCGAGGCATTGTTGCTCTACATCGAAATTGTACGGGATTTTGTGCTCGGCTATGCCATCGAACTGACGGCCATCACGGCGGGGCTGGCAGCAGCTCGTGGGCTCTGGCTGCGTTACCGGCGCCGATCCACCACCAACAGCTCCCCCCCGTCGACAACTCAAGGTACATAGGTGAACGCCTCGGTCAGCGGCAGCGCTCCTTCCTCGAGATTGCGCATATTCAGCACACCATCTTCGGCGCAGTAGTAATACTGCTCGCCGGATGGCTGCAATGTGATCAGCGCCGTATCGGTGTCGACCTCGTATTGCCCGTCATAGGAGTGGTCTATTTCCTCTTCATCGGCAATACACTCGCATCCCGGCGCATCCGGATCTGCCGCATCCGCCGGCTCCTGACAATCCATGTCCAGTCCGACGTAGTCCCCGGCCATCGATTCAAATTCGTGACACTCAAATTCCATACCGGCAAACTGGAGACATTGCTCCGGCACATACACGTCCAGATCAACAATGACTACCAGATCCCGTGTCATCTGATCGTCCGTAAACTCCACGGTGCCCGAACCGTCAGCAACCCAGAAATCAAAGGCTTCCAGCTCTGCTTCATCGCACCCGGCCTGCGCGAATAAATCTTCCGGATCGACTTGCGTGCAGACATCACCGTTTTCCCATTCTCCCTCGAGGTAACCACCGCAGGCCTGAGACTGCTCCAGCACTTCCATACACTCCGGCTCGGAGGGGGGCTGGGAGTGATTGTGGGCGTTGGCGTCGTTGTTCTGATCGTTGTTTTCGTCGTTGTTCTGATCGTTGTTCTGATCGTTGTTTTCGTCGTTGTTCTGATCGTTGTTTTCGTCGCCGGCATCATCGGATATGCCGGCGTCCTCTTCGCCGACATTCAGATCGTTCTGGTCCTGATTGGACACCTCCTCCGGGGCATCCGAACAGGCCATCAGCGCAAAGACCGAAGCAATCACAATGACGATAAGTTTCAACGGGTACTTCGCAAACATGAGCTCTCCTGATGTGGTGCCACGCGATCAGCGGTAAACGGGCGAAATCAAAACAGTTGGGTTAATTCGGCGCTGACATTAGCAGATGCCGCCCCCAGTTACCAATTCCCCACTCATCCATCGGTCCCACCACCCCGGTCTCCCTGGGAGCCCGGGGAAAAACCGTCGCACATCTCACACCCCACGACCCCAAGTTCACCGAAGCCGCTGCCAGTTCGACCGGGGGATATCACCGGACGTCGGCGGCGGGGTGTTCCCCAGGATGTACACGGCGCGTCGATTCTGCTCTTCGGCGGTGTTGTCCGGTGTCTCCACGGCGAGCACCTCCTGGCCGAACCCCTGGTAGTAAATTGGAATTTCGATCCCCTGGTCTCGGAACCACCGCGCAATCGATTGCGCCCGTTCTTCACTCAGCCGCAGGTTCATATCGGCGGGGCCGACGGTGTCGGTGTAGCCGGCAACATACAGCCGCATCTCGGAGCGATGTTCATCCCTGTCGTCCATCGCCTCCATGATCTTGTCCCGTGTCTCACCGAGTCTGGCAGCAGCCTCGTCGTCGACGGTAGCATCGCCGGTGTCGAAATTGATGACCTGCTGGGGAATCTCCACCCAGAACGGCTCCAGTGTGTAGGTGGTCCAACTGCCGTCGGAATCACGCACGGTCACCTTCGCTTCGCTGATATCCGACGGGGCGTCGAACTCCACGTCAATCCGGCCGCGACGGTTGTCCACCGACCTCTCTTCTTGAACAACCTGACTGCCCTCCCCGTCGGCCACCTGCAATTCCACACGCTCCACGGGACGGTTCACCCGCACCGGAATCAGCCCCTGATCCAGGTCCACATCGTCACGCAGCAGTTCCACCTCCAACTCCTCGATAACCCGAACCTCAAAGCGCAACTCAAAGTCATACTCCGTCCCATCGGCATCACTGCCTCGAACCGACGCCTGGTAGTGGTGATGCCCCGAAGACTGATCGATCTCAATCTCCGCCGAGCCTCCGGGACCCAACGTACCGACTTGTTCGGACTGATGGACATCTCCCTCGCGCTTCAACACCACTTCCACATCCTTCAGCCCCACCGGCGACTCCACCGTCAACACCGGCGGCCCCTCCTCAGCGCTCTTCCCATGATCGACGTGGTAGTCAACGTGGCGCTCCCCGGCCTGTCCCACAGCTCCCACCCCGCCGAACATCAGCAATCCCCCAACCATCAGCCCCACGGCAATGCAATGACCTGCCCGTCGCCGCACCATTTCAACCTCGCGAAAAATGACCAACCCTGATCAAACCATACACTCCCCAACCTACTGGTCGTCACCAGCGTACACAACCCCCCCCCCCCCCCCCCCC
>SKMT01000607.1 GCA_007120915.1 Myxococcales bacterium
GTAGTAGTTCAGATTGGTCAGAACGCCGGCCTGTCACGCCGGAGGCCGCGGGTTCGAGTCCCGTCTACCCCGCTGAAAAACCGTGGAGCGCTCAAGGGCGTCTCCCCCGGCGATCTCGCCGGAAGTTGCACCCCCCCAAGGGGTAGTAGTTCAGATTGGTCAGAACGCCGGCCTGTCACGCCGGAGGCCGCGGGTTCGAGTCCCGTCTACCCCGCTTATCGACGGCCACTTCCACACGGAGGTGGCCGTCTTCTTTTTTGACATCATTGCCCGGGGTCGCCACAGTGGACGTGCCCGGTGAGCCCTCCTCTTTACGAGCAGTTCTGCCAGATGTCCTCTTTTCGTCTAATCTGCGCCCTCTGGCTGACCACAGCCATGGTAAGCGTGGCATGCAGCGGGGACGACACCGATCACGGCGCTGACCGACCGCTTCAACCGCTGATCTATACCGAAGATCCGGAGCTGACCCCTCAGGGCGCAGCGGTGCGTGAAGAACGGCTGCAGCGCCAGCTTCTCGAAGGGGCTGCCGATGGCGACTGGGGCCGACTCGGCGAGGAAGATGCCTCCGATCTGGAGCCCATCGATGATCCGCAGCAGTTGGGCAAAACGATCGTCGACGCCCTCCTTCAATCCGATCAACAACGATGGGAACACTCGTTCGTCTCTCCCAACGCCTATGTGTCATTGGTGGGGGTGGATCAACGCCAGGCATCGGAGTTCGTGGACAATATCATCGGTCAGTCCCGCCCGATCTGGGAGACCTTTGACCAGGCCGGCGGCGCGGGCGCCGGCGCCGCACAGTTGGACGAACAACTGGAATTTGTCGAGTTGAAGCTCGGCACCGCACACCGCGTCGACGGCAGCCGAACCGGCGATCACGAAGAAGCCGCCCAGTTTACGGGCAACCGTCTGGTGCTTCACCACGACGAATTCGATGTCCGCTTCGAGTTGACCATCGATCGGATCTTTCGGATCGAAGCCGGTGAAGAACAGCAAGAGGAGCACACCCATCACTATCACCTGGGCTCGGCGGTGGGAGTAAGCGGGCGGTTTGACACCTTTCTGGAGGTGGGATTTCACCGCGATCCACGGGTGCTTCGCTCCGGCGAATACCCGTTTCCCCTGGGAGTGGGCACATTCTGGCGCTATCAGCGCTTTCACGCCGACGAAGAGCCGCAGGAAGATGACCCGATGGACACGGCCTTCGAACAGAGTGCCGGACTTTATGCTGAAGAGCTGATCATCGAGGTGCGCGAGGTGTCGAACTACTCGCCGGTACGACTTGTGGAACTGCTGTATGCCTATGACGACCGGCGCCACACCCGGGTGCGCCAGTGGTGGGTGGCAACGCCGAACCGCATCTACCTGTGCGATCAGCACTGTCGCGACAACATCGACCAGCTCGACGCGCTGCTCGATTATTTTGCGCGAACCCGTCCGCTGCTGAAGTTTCCCCTGGAGTCAGTTAGCAGTTGGACAACACCCGGCCGGGATAGCTCCGTCGTCAGCGTCGACGACCAATGGCACGACATGCAGACACCGGCCGGGTCGTTTACCAACAGCTTTCGCGTCGATTTCCGCCCCGCCCACGGGGGGGCCAACCGCTATGTACGGGATGTGAATATGACCTGGTATTTCGCCCCCGGCCGCGGAGTAGTGCGCCGTGATATCGAGCCCGGCCCCGATGCCCGAGAAGATATCCCGGTCACCGAGCAGTTGATCGAATATCGGCTGATGGATTGACCACCGTTTTGCCCTTCATTGACACCACTGACGACCCGTCAGAAAATACGCCGCGATCGGCGTGAAGTAACATTACGTTTCCGGAGCGCGAATGAAACTGAGCCTTGCCCAGCCCAAACATTCCCGGCGTGTCAGCAGCTTCTATAAGCAAGTGCACGACGAATCATTTGCTCACCCCGAGATGTTCGATGCCCAAACGGTCGCCGAATTGATCGAGAACGAGGAACTGGCCATCGTCGTCGCCGCCCACAAAAGCGACGTACTCGGCTGTGGACTGGCGTTTATCCGCCCCTGGAACGAGTCACTGGAGATCGGGGCGATTTCGGTGGGCAAGACCGACAACCGCACCGAGGTGGGCAAAGCATTGTTTGAAGCGGTGCGCCGGCTGGGCACCAAGAATTACGGGGTGGTCTATTTTCGCGCCAGCGGCAAACAGGGGTTTCAACGAGGCCGCAGACTCGGCGCGTTCTGCTGGGGATATCGGCCCCGACCGGGAAGCGATCAGATCGACGAGGCTGAACTGATCATGGGCTTTCCCCATCCACGAAGCAGCAAGAGACGAATCATCCCGCCCGCCAATTCCATCACCCAATCCCCCTTTGCGTCGCGTATCGTCGACAAGACCGAGGGGGCGCTGAAGGAAGTGCCCTATCCCAAGAGCTTCCCCGTCGGCTGCCCCCGTGGCACCGGCGCCCCGGTGATCTCGGGGCGGATCTGGCCGACCTACCACCGGGCGGGCAACTACATCAGCATCGAGAATGCAGCCGGGGCCCATCCGGTTGAGATCATCAAAGAATTTCGAAACAAAGCGCGCAAGAAGGGCGTCAAAGATCTACGACTGACCATCCCGGTCAATCAGGAAGAGGCCATCATCGATCTGATGGGGCTGGGATTTCGCCCGGTGGCCTATCTGCCGGGATGGTATCTGCGCGGTGCCCACCGGTTTGACTGCCTGAAGATGATCGCCGGTGCCCCATCGGTGCCTCAGAACCCCCAGAACTTCACGCAACGAGCCGTCGCACGCATCGACGATGAATTATCGATAGTCTGATGACTCCTCATCAGTTTCGCCGAGTATTTCGTCGTAGAACTCGGCGAGCTCGCGGCGGTACTCCCCGAAGGACATCAGATTATTGTGACGACCTCCGTCGATGATCGTCATCTTCCAGGGGGAACCGAGCCGCGCATAGACCTCCCGGCCGTGATCCAGGGGCACAACTTCGTCGTCCGTGCCGTGGACCACCCAGGTGGGGGCATCGACCTGTTGGCTGCGGTCCAGGTTGTCGAGTTCGTACTGAAAAAACCATCCCGGCAGTGGCACCAGATACAGATCACGAGCCAGCGAAGGCAGATCGGTAAAGGGCGTCTCCAACACCACAGCGCCTACCGGAACATCACTGGCGACGTGGGTTGCAACCGCCGAGCCCAGAGAGCGGCCGTGGACGATAATCTGGTGAGGCGAATAGCCCCGCTCGACCAGATAGTCGTAGGTGGCCTCTCCGTCCAGATACAACCCCTCTTCGGACATCTCGCCGCTGCTCTTTCCATAGGTGCGATAGTCGATGAGAAACACGTCGACGCCATGGCGGTGTAACTGCCGGGCGACATCAGCCCAGCTTGCGACACTGCCGGCGTTTCCGTGGAAGTACAACACCACTCCCCGGGGTTCGTCGGCTTCATACAGAAGCCCGTGAATTCGGGCGCCATCTTCGGTGTCCACGAAGACTTCTTTTGCACCAGTCCAGCTCAGATCTTCTTCTTCGTCGAGCGATTCCGGAAAAAAGATAAGCTGTTCCTGCAACATACCCGCACACCCCAACAGAAGAAGCGCTGTCACAAGGACCATCACCGGCAGTTTCCACCACTGAAATTGCTTGCTGGAGACCACCGTACAGACCCTCGGATCGGCGACAGCATCGAACGCTCATCAACGCTCAGAGAGGGTACAGACCATCGCCTGCGACGAAAACCTCGGTGATTTCCCGCCGTTGGGTCAGGGTTGTTTTACTGAACCGGCAGGCCGTTGGACGTCCACTCCCACATGGAGGCATCGTAGTTTTTCACAGAGTCGAACCCGGCTGCGCGCAACACGGTGTACACAAACCCGGAGCGCACCCCGCCGGTGCAGTAGGCGATGATGTCATCGTCGGTGGAAATACCCCGTTGTTCGAGCTTTCGTTCGAGCTCGTCGGGACTGATCAGCCCCTGTTCATCGACCAGATCCTCCCACCATAGATGCTCGGCGCCGGGGATATGCCCGCCGCGGGCCTCGCCATATTTGACGACCCCTTCGTACTCGGCGCGCTCCCGTGTATCGAGCAGTGCCACCCCGCCTCCACCGTTGATGCGATGGCGGATCTCGTCGGTGGTCGCACGTCGCTGGTCGCGCCGTTGAACGGTAAAATCTCCGGACTCCACTTCGCTGTTGGAGTTGGCCACCGGTTGACCGGCGCGGTTCCAGGCGGTCAACCCGCCCACCATCAGATGCACCTGATCGTGGCCCAGATACTCCAGCGTCCAGAAGATCCGCCCCTCTTCGCCCCACCCGTCGTCATCCCAGGCGCCGTAGACGACCACCGGGCGGTCTTCGTGAACACCGGCAGCCTCCACAAGCCCGCCCAGCCGATCGTCGTCGTCGATCAACTCCCCGCTGGTGTCACCGTCGACGAACTGTTGCCAGTGAAGATTGCCCGCCCCCGGGATGTGACCGCGGCGATACGTTTCTGCTTCGCGGGCGTCGACCACCGCTGCACCCTCGTCAATTAGCGTCGCAGCCTCTTCAGCATCGACAAAGACATCGGTGTCCGTCCATTCGCCGGCGACAGCCGACGAGCTGACCAGTACCAGCGCCAGGATCACCATCGCAGATGTTGTGACTCGAAGCATGTTCATGGCGTTACTCCCGCGGCTCACAATCACATGGTAGTTCATGAAAAAATCGGCCCGCCGCCGCTGGCGAGAGGCGACGGGCCTTCAGCACCCTCTGGGAGGTGCATCACTCCGCTTCGTCGATGATCTTGACGTAATCCTCCGAGATATCGCCTTCGTCGTAGGCGACGGCCAGCTCTCGCCAGGAGCCGTCGTAGTTGACCGGATCCGGGTAGCCGAGCGACTGCAGCACGGCGTAGAAGTAGCCACTTCGCACTCCGCTCTGGCAGTAGGGAACGGTGTCGACACCGGGGGCGAATCCGACTTCCTCGAACTCCGCTTTCAACTCGTCGGCATCGCGCAGGGTGTTGTCGTCGTCAAACACATCTTCCCAGTGATAGTGCACGGAGGTGCGGACCTTTCCGCTGTAGGGATTGTTGCGGATCTCTTCGCCGACAAATTCGGACTCACGCCGGGTGTCGATGATCACCGTGTCGTCTTCTTCGTCATCAATCACTTCTTTGAGGTCGTCGACGGTCGCCAGCAGTTCATCGCGGCGCTCGATCTCGAAGTCGGTCGCTTCCGGTTCGCTATTGCCGCTGTCCAGCGCGTCGTACCGGGCATCGATCCATGCCTGCAGCCCGCCATCGACCAGATACACCTCATCGTGACCGACGTATTCGAGCGTCCAGTACAGGTTTCCGGCCACCGCATCTCCGCCGCTTCCATCGCCTTCGCCGTATACAATCACGGCGCGATCGTCCTCCACGCCGATGCTCTGGATGTAGTCCTGTAGCTTTTCATCGTCGTCGAACAGGCTGTCCAACTCCCCGCGATGCTCACCCCAGTGCGCAAAGTGGGCGCCCGGGACATGCTGGGCTTCAAAGTCCTCCAGTTCCCGACGAGCATCGAGAATGATCGGGTCGCTGTTCTGGCGCAGAAACTCGAACTCCTCCACGCTCAAAAAGACATGCGCCTCACAAAGTGCCTGCTGGGCCGAACAGGTCTCCGGCGTCTCCAGCTCTTCGAAGTCACCGCAACCGATGGCAACAAAAGCGGCAACGATTACAACCAGGGGGAGACTAAGACTGGAACGTCGCGACATTTTCATGGCAGCTTCTTCCGTTGTTGACCGTGTTCTACCGGGTGCCTTTCGGCGTTAAACCCAATCGTCATAACGATTAACCGTTAATTCACACCTAATCGGTAGGAATTACCGACAAGCCAAACCCTACTAAGTCGGTAGGGATTGATCAAGTTTGTTTTTTTGAGGTGGTAGCAGATCGGAAGCCTGGCACATTTCCGACACATCATCGGCAACCAAATGTCACGTCACGGTCATCGTCCCACCACATCGGTCTGCATGATCAAATGAGGATCATTCGGAACCCAGACTTGGACCGATCGGAGAAGACCGATGAACATCCGCCCCGCCGCGTTGACCACTGTTTTTTTCGCCACGGCCACCGCACTTGTGGCCAGTCCCTCGATAGCCCGGGCCGCTTGCAGTCCCGACCCCGCCGGCGAGATAGCGACCTATTTTTTTGTTGTTCTGCCCGCAATTTTCATCATCGGTACTGCGATTACACTGGTCGTGCGACTGGCAGACAAAATTGTCCAACCGCTGTTCGGGCTGCGACTCTCGGTGTTCAAACACTGGCACAAGACGCTCTGGCTGATCCTCGTCCTCCCGGCCATCGTCTTCACCACTCCCAAGTTTCTGTACCATGTCATCGCCCTACAACAGGGCCGCGAAATCTACGTCGACCCTCAGATCTGGGATGTGTTTGGCCTCGCCGGTCTGGGCGTCACCCTGTCGCTGTTGTTCATCTTCCTGGGCTTCTCTTTTTCCGTCGCCCATAGGACCTCCCCATCCACGCTCGGTGATCGTTCAGTTCACAGATGAGTTTGGATGCCCAAACATTGTCGGATTTCCGAGTTCCGACTCCCGGTTTCCGATTCGCCTTTACTTCGTCTCCAGATCTCCACGCCCCCCAACGGGTCGAACGGAAGCCTTCAGACACAGGAAAGACAAGAGTCGATCGGAAATCGGAAGTCGGAAGTCGGAAACCCGAACAGGTCGCTGGTATACGCGATCAGTGGCCGGCCCGCTTCTTGCCCATCCCCCCGGCTGTTCGTTACCGTGCCGCGGCCCACCAATCACGGCGATGATGGAGGTACGATGGAACTGACGAGACAACAGATGTGGGACAAGCTGGGCGAGCCGACGGACCTGCTGGTGATCGGCGGCGGGATCAACGGCGCCGGAATTGCCCGCGATGCGGCGCTTCGGGGGCTGGATGTAACACTGGTGGAGGCCCGGGACCTCGCCTACGGAACCAGCTCGCGCTCCTCGAAGCTGGTGCACGGGGGGCTTCGCTACCTGGAGCAGTTGGAGTTCAGCCTGGTTTTCGAGTCGGTCAGCGAGAGGCGAATCCTGATGGATATCGCCCCTCATCTGGTGCGCCCCCTCGGCTTTTTGTTTCCCGTCTATGGCAAGTCGCGCCACAACCTGACGGTCATCAACACCGGGCTGTGGCTGTACGAGGGGTTGTCACTGTTCCGCTCCCCGAAGCGCCACCGGCGACTGGGCCGGCGCGAAGTCACCGAAGAGGAACCGATGCTTCGCCGAGAAGATCTGAAGGGAGCACCGTTGTACTACGACTGTTCGACCGACGACGCCCGGCTGACGCTGGAATCGGCGATGGATGCCGCCGAACAGGGTGCCACCATTGCCACCTGGGCGAAGGCCGTGGAGTTCATCAAAGATGACAAGGGCCGGATCACCGGGGCAGTTGTCGAAGATACGCTGGGCGATGGAGAGACCAAAGAAGTGCACGCCAGCGCCGTGATCAACGCCACCGGCCCCTGGGTCGATCAGACCCGTCAGATCAGCACGGAGGAGCCCACCTCCCTTCTGAGACCGACCAAAGGGGTGCACATCGTGGTCGATCGCAGCCGGCTTCCCGTCAAAAATGCGGTGGTCTGCTTTCACCCGGAGGACGAACGGGTCTTGTTTGCCATCCCCTGGGCCGAGCGGACCTACCTGGGCACCACGGACACCGATTTTCAGGGAGATCCGGGCTGTGTGATGGCTGACGCCGACGATGTGCGATACCTGATTACGGCGGCCAACGACTACTTTCCAAACTGCAACCTTGAGGCCGATGACGTCATCGCCACCTGGGCGGGGCTCAGACCCCTGATCTGCCCGCCCGGCGACGAGGGCGACGAGATTTCGGCCAGTGACGTCAGCCGGGAGCACCAGGTGATTGTGGATGAAGACGGGCTGATCACCATCGCCGGCGGAAAGCTGACCACCTACCGGCGCATGAGCGCCGAGGTGGTGGACAAGGCCGTAAAACTGTTGCGGCTCGCCTCCAAACTCCCCGACGATCTGCAGGTGCCAGCCACGGATCAACGTCCGCTTCCCGGGGCACGAGGCTGGCCAGACGGCGATGACCAGACGGTCTTCGACGATCTGACCGATCGCACCGTGGACGCCTCCGACGGCCAGTTGGACGAAGACACCGCCGGGTTTCTGGTATACAATTACGGGATGAGGGCAACCGAACTGGCGCGGCTTGTCGCCGACGACCCCTCCCTGGGCGAACCGATCTGTGAGGGCCGGCCCGAACTTATGGCCCAGATCCAGTGGGGCGTAACCCAGGAGCTGGCGGCCACAGTCACCGATGTTCTGATGCAGCGCACCCAGATTTACTACCGCGCCGACGATCAGGGGCTTTCGGCCCTCGAACGCGTCGCCGACCACATGGGTGAGCTTCTCGGCTGGGACGAGGAGACAAAACGAGAACAGATCGAGCGCTACGAACGAGACGTACAGCTTTCGCGGCGCTGGAAGCAGGGCTGGCGCGACGAACAGAAGGAATGAACCGATGACCCGATGTGATCTGTGGCTTCGCGATGCCACCCTGGTGACAATGAACGACGGCATGCAGGTCGTCGACACCGGGGATATTCTGATCGACGACGGCACCATCGTCGCCGTCGGTGACGTCCACCCCGAACAGGTGGAGGCGAAGCAACAGTTGCACCTGGACGGACACGTGATCATTCCCGGGTTTGTGCAGTGCCACATCCATCTTTGCCAGACGCTGCTTCGCAACTTCGCCGATGACATGGTGCTGATTGACTGGCTGCGCCGGCGCGTCTGGCCCTATGAGGCGGCTCTCACACCGGAGACGCTGCATACCAGCGCCCGCATCGGGCTCGCAGAGCTGGTGCTGTCCGGCACCACAGCTCTTCTGGACATGGGCACCGTCGAGCATACCGACGCCATCGGCGAGGCCGTCAAAGACGCCGGCATCCGCGCTCACATCGGAAAATGCATGATGGACGGCGCCGAACACGCCCCGGGACCGCTGAGCGAAGACACCGACGAGAGCATTCGCGAAAGCCTGCGGCTCCACGACCGCTGGGATGGTGCCGCCGACGGGCGTATTCGCTACGCCTTCGCCCCCCGGTTCGCCATCAGTTGCACCTCAACGCTGCTTCGCGGCGTCGCCGAAGCCGCCGCCGATCTTCGGTGTCCCATCCACACCCACAGCTCGGAGACGGAGTTCGAAAACCAGTTTACCCACGACCGCTACGGGATGAGCAACGTCGCCTTTCTGGAAGATGTGGGCATCACCGGAGATCGCAGTGTCTTTGCCCATGGGGTCCACCTCAACGACGGGGACTGCCGAATACTCGCCGACAGCCACACCACGGTGTGCCACTGCCCGTCGAGCAATCTGAAGCTCGCCAGTGGTATCGCCAATATCCCTCGGCTCGACGACGCCGGGGTGCCCCTGGCACTGGGCGCTGACGGTGCTCCCTGCAACAACAACCTCGATGCCTTCATCGAGATGCGCATGGCGGCGCTGATCCACAAGCCGCATCACGGCCCGGAGGCGATGCCCGCCCAAAGAGTGCTGAAGCTGGCGACCATCGACGGGGCCCGGGCGCTTGGCATCGACGATCAGACCGGCTCCATCGAGGTGGGCAAGGCCGCCGACCTGGTGGTGTTGTCGCTCAACGACGACCCGGGCTGCGGGCCCGCTGGCGACGTCATCTCCCGCATCGTGTACACCGCACAAAAACACAACGTGCGCCACGTCTTCGCCTCCGGGCGCCAGCTCGTCGACGATGGACAACTGGTGGGGGTCGACCTGCCGCGTCTGATGGCGAAGGGACGGCAGGCACACAGCCAGGTGCTGGAAGCGATGCAGCAATATGTCGCGTGATGTTTGATATTTTTCCGGTGTCCTGCCCCGGGGAATTTGCCCCGGCGAAACATGCGTTTTGAATTAAGACTCCTCTCCATCCTTCTTGCCATCGCGTTCGCCGACCAGGAGCCGCCATGAGCGACAAGCCCGTCCCAAAACAGCCGCACAAAAAGGACGCGCAGTACATGCGTCGTGCCTACATCTACACGGCCATTTTGCTGATCCTAGGGGCGATCGGCGGGATCTTGCTGGCCGACCGGATCGTCGTCGCCGAAGAAAACCGCGAGATCAACGTTGTCGAACAGCAAGAAGACGACGATCCGGTCCCATCGATTCACGACTGAGGCGCGCTCCGAGGACCCACCCCGGCAGCGATTTACCCTGTCGGAAGTGGCGGAGGTTGCACCGAGGATTTCGGCAGCTCCATCAGTTCGAGCAACCGATCGGTGACCAGAGAGGCGGCAAATTCAGTGACCGCTCGCTTGCGGCTGTTCGCCCCCATAGTCTCCCTCAGTTGCGGCTGTCCGATAAAGTGACGCATCGCCCATTCCAGTGAATCGACGCAACCTGGATGGACGACGTACCCATTTTCACTGTGATGCACCGTACACCGGTGGCTGCCAAACCGGGTCGCCACCAGGGGCCGCCCCATCGCCATCGCCTTCAACTCGGTGGGGCAGATGCGGGGTCGGTGAGAAGGGGCGACAAACACAGCAGCCTGGCCCATCGCGTCTCGTACGTCATCGAGATGCCCCAGGTACTGTACCACCCCCTGCTCAATCCAACTACTGATGCGGTGCGGATCAACTCTGTCGCGACCACTTTCGGGCCAGCCGGCAAGCATGAAATCGACCGATGGATACTGAGCGCGTATCCGCCGTGCTGCCCGAGCGTATTCAATCACTCCCGCCGGGCGCACCAGCGGAGCACAGAACAGAAACGATGTCTTCGGGGGCAGCTTTCGACAGCGATACCGCTGCAGCCTCACCGCCGAAGGATCCAGGGCTGCAATCCCGTCGGCATCGCCCACCAGCCGCCGGGCACAACGCCGATATGCACTGTCATTATCCAGGCACAACCCATGGTCGTCACTGTCGCCGAGCCGATAGAGCAACGAAGCGACCGACTGGGTCAGATAGTCATGCACCTCATGCAATGCCCGGCTGGCCGTGTTGGCGTTGTGCACCATCACGTATGACACCGAATACTGGGCGCTCCAACTACTGACCAACCCCCAGGCCACAGCGTCGGGACCGTCGCCGATGAAAAGATCTGGTTCCACCTCGTCGAATATCCCTTGTAGCATCGCATTCAGCCAGATCATCCTCCGGGGCTCGTCGAAACCAAAGTTCACTGGCACCTCACGATGCCGGTACCCCTGTGGCGATGGATTTCGTTCCGACTGTGGACCGACAACGACGAGTTGGTGATTCTCACTCTGGATCCGCTCAAAAAGTGGACCACAGCGCTCCAACAATGATTGGACACAGTCCGTCAATGCCAGAATTGTTGCCATTATCCCCCCGCTTTCTTTGCACATGCTGCGTCATCGCCGGACGACCGGTGATGAAATTGAGCACATCCCGCCCTGCGTCGAGCCACTCGAAATCATTTCGGAAGCGACGTCTCCTCGGCCTGTACCTCTTCAGCCCCTCCCGGCTCACCGTCGGTGCCATCACTGAAACCGTCTGCCTCCAGACGCCCCAACCGTTCCAGACCAGCCTCCGAGGAGCCCACCAGCAGGTACTCTTCACCTGCACGCACCACCAGAATTGCACGCCCCGAACCGACCCCCAGACGGTCCACCACTTCCAGATTACCCTGCTGATCACCCTGCATCGGCGCCAGACGCTTTAACCCCCACCGCAACAGCACCCACGCCAGAGCACAAACCGCCCCCAACACCAATACCATCCGCACCAACATCCAACCGTAGTCCACTTCGCCTCCTGAAGTTGAACCTTCGGCCCGGATACGGCTTCTACTTCATCCCCGGCCATCGCCCATTGCGATCAACTGCTGTTTATAGTGCCCCCGACCACCGCGATGGTGCAACCGCCGAAATTCGTTGGCACTATTCACAGAATTCCAAAAATTGGCGCTACATTTCCGGGCGGGCGGTGGCTGGACGGTCGCACTGAAGATGCAGATCTGCGTCTTCGACGTGCGTCGATTTTTTGATCTTTTTTCGATCATTTTTTCTGATCGTTCTGCGATCACTGTGCTGTCATCGACATCCTCATCTGACGCTGCCTCCTCGTGCTCTGCTCAAAAATTTCAACCGTCGCATCCGTCGCCTTCCGTCGGCGACGCGCTGAATAA
>SKMT01000475.1 GCA_007120915.1 Myxococcales bacterium
CCCAGCACCCAGCACCCAGCGCCCAGAGCCCAGTGCCCAGCACCCAGCGCCCAGCGCCCAGCACCCAGCGCCCTTCACGAACTCCAGGAACTGAGCTCCTCCTCGAACAACTCAAACTCATCGCCATCCCACCGCCACAGATGCTGGGCACCCCGTCCGGCCCGATCGGCAAGCGCGAACCCCTCCTCATGCACCCACCAGTCGTACTCCGGGTCCAGCGCGGGCATGTCCCACTCCGCCGGGATATTCTGATGCCACACACTCCAGAACTGGTAATGATGCACGAACGCTTCGTCGTCATCGGTGTTCGGCGACTCCAGAAAGGCACGCCATTCCTGTTTGAGAATGCAAAACGCCTGCTCGGAGTCGGTGTCCATCAGCTCATCGGCGGCGTGCATCCCCGCCTCGTCGCTGATCATCAAAAAGAGCCGCTCTTCGAGAGGATGGTCCTCAAGCTGCGGATACAACTCTTCGTCCACCGTCTCCTGCAAAAACTCGAAAAACTGCACCAGAAGCCCCCCGGTGATCTTGCGGTGTTCCTGCTGCAGCGGGCTAAGCTGGGCTCGCTCGGGCAACGGAGAGCGGATCTGGTCGACAAACTCGACCAACTGTTCACGCCAGCGGCTCGCCTCTTCGCGAAGTGGGGTATCGTCGTTTTCAGCCATAACAGTTCCAGACTCCGTGCACGGTCTTGCGGAAAAACCCTCGGTTCGGCGGGACCATAGACGCAAGCCCCCAAAAATTCACCCTTCCCCCGGAGCGTGCAGACCATCACCGAAACTGGTGGGCGTCACGCGACGGGACGCAACTGCACTGTTCACAGCCGTCCTCCGTGGTCTGACAGACGTATTCGGCGCTGTCATCACAGTAATCCATCGGTTTGTAGTCCCGACACTCCCCATCGGCTGTACGCGGGCCCAGACAGGCCGCCAAGAACAGCGACATCACAGTGATTGCCAGCCACATTGCCATTGACCGCATCTGCATCACGAGCCTCCGACCGTTTGAATCTATCTAGCTCCCCCCCCAGCGTATCCATCACACCTGTGCGATTCCAATCACCGGCCCCCGCACCTCCGAACCGGGTTGCGCGTTGAACCTCCACGGGTCACCCAGCGCCCAGCACCCAGCGCCTAGCGCCTATCTAGCGCCCAGCGCCCAGAACCCAGCGCCTAGCGCCCGCCGAAGGCGTCGAGAGCTGTGCTCTCTTCGATGAAAATCACCGCCTCGTAGCGCTTCGCCGGGTTCGTCGGCACGTAATTGCCCGGCACTTCCCGTTGTGGCGCATAGGTCACGCCCACCGCTCGCTGACCGGGCTTTCGGGTCCAATCCGGTATTCGCTGATCGTCCTCTTCGAATTTCAGCACGAACACCGATTCGTCAGCTCTCGCCAGAATCTCGTCGACACTGCCGTCGTCGGCCCGAGGCAACTCCATTACCTGCGGTGGATATCCCTGGTTGGCTGCGGCGACCACTTCCCCGGTGTAGGTCGAAAAGCCCACGGCATACACCGCATCCTCGCCGAGCTGCTCCCTGGCAAGGTGGCCGATATTGGTGCGTCCCTGGTCAGCCATATCGGTGGCCCGGGCGTCGCCAATATGCGTGTTGTGCGCCCAGATCGCCCCCCTCGCATCATCTCCGTGCGCCTGCAATAGCGACTCCGCAGCTTCGGCCATATACTCCACCCGCACGTTCCAGAAGTCGTTGGGATCGCCGAACAATCTCTTCCGGTGCTGTCGCTCCCCGGCGGCGATGACGCGGGCGTGACGGCGCAGCGACAGCTCGTCGGTTTCATCGCCGTCGAACACCTCTTCGATACGCCGAACCGCCGCGGTGGTCTCCTCTTCACAGCCCTCTGTGTCCCCGGCCTGCAGGTGACGGGCGTAGCGGCCCGGGTCGGGCGAAAACTCGCCGATACACCGCAGGTTGTCGACGATCTCGTCGATCTCTTCGCCCTCTTTGGCGCCGAGCCGCTCGTTCAACCGGTCCAGCGACTCGAAGAACCCCTGCATATCGATGCCGTAGATGCGAATGGGCCGGTCCGGATTCGCCTCGTTAAACCGACGCACTTCCAACAGAAACTCGGCGAATGGCTCGTTGGACCACATCCAGTGCTGCCCCCAGCGATGGAAGGCATCTTCGAGCATCCGGTGCACATCGTCCTCGTCTCCCTGGCCCATCACGAACCGATCCGCCGCCCTCGCCGCCGACCAGTCCCCCTCCACACCCACAAAGTCCACACCGTGCTCTTCGGCGAGCGCCAATGACATTTCGGCGCGCCATTCATAGAACTCCTGCGTTCCGTGCGTCGACTCTCCCATCAGCACCAGCGGGCGCTCGCCCATCGCGTCGACCAGCCCGTCGACATCCTCCGGCCCATCCACCGGCTGACCGCGAACGTCCAGCCATCCCTCGATGGAATCGACCCCCTGTGGCCATACGTTGTCCCCCGGCGCCGGCGCACCACACCCGTCGCAGCCGAGAAACAATAGGACGACCAGAACTGTGATTGATCTAAAAATCGTGCGTTTCATCTTGAATCTCCATCGTCATCGGTGGTGACCCGTTGGATTCCTGCGCTACAACGATATGTAAACAAAAAATCAATATCTCCCTATCCCCCTGATCTCCCAATCTCCTTTTGGTTACACCTGTTCGCTTCACGGAGGTCCGGTTGATGACCGGTGGGCGACGATCACCCAGCTTCATCGCCACCGACTTTGCAACCTACGCGCGCTGTGCTAGTTCCACGACTCGCACCCGTTTCGTGCGCCGAAAAATAGTAGCTTCAAGGAGTTTCACCGTGGGCAAAAATTACAAACCGACGCTCAATCTTCCGTCCACCGATTTCCCCATGCGCGCCAACCTCTCGGACCGAGAACAAAAGCGCATCAAGTGGTGGGAATCCAACGACATTTACCGGCGGATGATCGAGGGCAACGACGACGGCTCGCGGTTTATTTTCCACGACGGCCCGCCCTACGCCAACGGTAGCATCCACCACGGGCACATTCTCAACAAAACGCTCAAAGACTTCGTGGTCAAATACCGCAATCTTCTGGGCGAACAATGCGAGTTCGTCCCCGGCTGGGACTGCCACGGGCTGCCCATCGAACACAAGGTCGACGAACAGCTCGGCGACGAGATGTTGGAGATGTCCAACATCGAGGTCCGCCAGGAATGCCGCGAATACGCCTCGAAATTCGTCGACATCCAGCGCGACGAGTTCCGCCGGGTGATGGTCTTCGGTGACTGGGACAACCCCTACACCACCATGACCCACGCCTACGAGGCGGAGACAGTCCGCCAGCTCGGCGAGTTCTTC
>SKMT01000174.1 GCA_007120915.1 Myxococcales bacterium
ACCCCGATGCCAGCGCGGGTTTCAGGGGTGGTTCCCACGAAGGGATACCACCTGGCGTCGACTTCGTAGTCCGACATCCCCAGCCCAAGCTCCTGAGAGGTGCGTACGTTCAGGTCGAATGAAGGGTTACGCAGTCTGAAGTTTGCCGAACTGACGTGGCGAAGGCTGCGGTCGCGGGGACGCCAGAAATGATAGTTCAGCCCCACGCCCCAGCCCTGGTAGCGGCGAGTAGATGCCGGAATGCCAAGCTCATCGCGATAGGCGGTCCCGAAGATATCGACCAGCCAGGTCGTCGCCAACATACCGGTGCCCAGAAACCACATCTCCCGGCGGCGCCGGTCTATCGGAGTGATTCCGGAGGGGCGAACCGCCAGAAACACACCGGTGCCGATCAATCCCAGCGCCGCCAGGTCCACCCCCACCAGCGTCATCGCCGTGGAGGCATCATCCAGGTGCCAGTGGCCTGCGCCGGGCAAGATCACCCCGGCGGTCAGCGCAAACAGTGTGGCATGCGCCCGCTCCCGCTCGGTGAGGGTGTCTTCGAAGACAAACCCTTGCTCCTCAAGCTGTTGTCGGCTCATCGTCTGCAGGTCGTCGCGGTCGCCGTCGCGCTCCAGGTCACCGGGCTGCTCCGGTCCCGCATCTTCTTCGGGCACCTCCGACGCGTCTGATTGGTCAGCGGCGGCAACAACGGGTACTCCGACTGCCATCAACACTACAAGCAGCGCGGTCAACCAGTGTGAGCCCGCGACAACGCTTCTGTCCCCCACTCGCTGACGGCGAATCCACACCTGAATCACCTGGCGTCGTGAACGTCGGCTGCCTCATCGTCGACCGGATCGTCCTCGATGGTGTCCAGGTCCTCTTCCTGGAGCGTCTCCTCGATGTCGGTGCGCCCGTCCAGGGGAGTGAACAGCGTCTCCTCGAAGGGAGTCCAGGCGCCGTCGTCGACGGTCAGAAACCGCAGTTCCCGATGCGGTTCGCCGTCGGTGCCGAAGCGGTGGCGCCCGGTCGCGCCCAACTGCCAGTCCTCACCCCGAAGCGAAGCGGCGATCTCATCGGGCTGTGCGGCTCCACGGTCCAGCATCAACGTTCGAACCGTGTTCACCGAGTCGTAGGCGAAGGCAACGAAGGGGTCGGGCGTCGACTCGTAGATCGCCTCGAAGCTCTGGACGAACTGGCGGGTCTGAGCATCCTCGAAATGCTCCGAATACCAGGCCGGAACTAGAGCGCCCCGCAGATAATTGTCGGCCTGGTCAATCACGATAGGCGCGTGCCACAGGCTGGTGCCCAGATAATGCACGTGAGTTCGCCCGTCGTCGGGCCGCGGATTGTCCGGTTTGACGCCCCATATCTGCTCCTGGGCGAAAAACGCCGAAATTTCGGCGACTTTAGACCCGGTGTCGGGCATAAAGATCGCCTCCGGTTCGGCGGCGGCGACCGCAGAGGCCAGGTCGACGTAGTCGCTGACATCCCGCTCGTATTCGATCTCGAGCACCACTTCCCCGCCCAGGGTGCGAAACTCCTCGGCGAAGGCCCGCTGCAGTGCCTGTCCATAACCCATATCCGGATACACCACGGCGGCGCGCCGGTCCCCAAACTGCTCGAAGGACATCCGCGCTGCGGCGCGAGCTTCGCCGATGGCGTCGACGAAATTGCGAAACACCGGCGGGGTCATCTCGTCGCCATCCTCCGGTGGATCCGACGCCTCTATCGCCTCCAGTTGTTCCAGCGGGATCAACCGATCCGCCGCCAGGCTCAGCACAGGCACACCCAATTCGGAGGAGGGATCGATCAACTGACGGGCATCGTCGGCGGACAGCGGCCCGATCACCGCGGCGGCGCCGGCGTCGACCAGGCGTTCGTAGGCGCCGACCGGATCACCGGCAGTATCTTCGATCGCCAGGGTTACCGATGGCTCACCGGCGGCGTGAAACGCAAGCTGAGCCACCAGCATCCCGGCAAGCGCCCGATGGCCCACAGCGCGGTTGGGGCCGGTCAGGGGGATCGCGGCGCCGATCACGAGCCGCTCCGGCTCCATCATCGCCGCCAGGGCCACCGACAGTTCGGACACTCGGTCGGCGGCTCCCACGTTGACCAGGTCGGGCGCGATGTCGTTGAGCACCGCCTGGAGCGCTTCGAGGGTGCTGTCGTCCAGCGGCGGCTCTGCCCCGTCGAGCCCGCGCCGGATCATCGTCCAGCCGCCCACGGCGCGTACCAACGCCAGATCGGAGCTGAGAAAGTCGCGGATACTGTCGTCGCTCAACTCGTCGCTGACAGCGAACGCGCGGTTCAGCCCCAGTTGCAGTTGCCGGGCAACCGGGTCCGAACCCTCATCGACCGCCTCGACGATGTCATCGAGCTTCTCCTCTTCGGCCAGGAGCCGATGCTCTTCGCCCCTGGCGACCACGGACTCGGCGTAGCGACCAGCATCGAGCAACCCTTCGCCCAGAAGCGGCCACACCCAACGCCGGTCGTCCTCGAGCACTTTGGGGCTCATCGACGCCGACGGGTAGTCCCGCAACACCGCCACGGCCTCATCGGGCTGGCCCGCCAGCGCATAGGCGACGCTGAGATAGGCCATCGCCGCGCAACGGATCCGATCGTCTACGGACTGCGATTCTGCAAGCGGCTCCAGAAGCCGGAATACCTCGTCATCGACGCCGTGGTCCTGCTGTTCGTCCTGGTGCATCGACTCGAATCGATTCCCCATATCTGCCAGCAGTGCCCGGGCGATGTACAACTCGGCGACATCAGCGACTTCTTCGCCGGCGTGCTCGGACTGCAACAGCCGCAGTTCGTCCAGCGTCATCTCCCAGTTGTGGCGGTCTAGATACTGAAACGCCCGGTCGAACTCCTGCTGTACGTCCTCATCAGCCGCCTGGATCGGCGGTGCCTGTTCTGGCTGACCGTTGGGCGAAGGAGTGGAACATCCGACCAGCAGCACCGCCAGCGCCATCAACAGAGCCGTTGCGGTCAGCAATTGTGGTCGAGAGGGGGAACTCACGGGCATCTCCGGGATCGACAAAATCAGGGATTGAACGCCGACTTCGACAGCGGCGCCAACAGCGACAACGCTATACCACAGCCAGTTCGTTCCATGAAATTATTGGTGGGTCATCAGCCTCAGATCGTGCGACCGCGGCGCTTGCGAACGTTGTCGATTCGCCGCGTGTACCGGAAGGCACTCTCCTCTTCGGTCAGGCCGGCCTCGAAGCTGCTGCACTCGCCGAGGTTGAAGACCAGGCATTTCGGCCCGCCGCCGCCTTTGCCGAAGAACTCGGAGACATCCACGGGGATGACGTTGATGCCGAACTCCGCGAT
>SKMT01000484.1 GCA_007120915.1 Myxococcales bacterium
CCGGCGAATCCGGGGAGGGAAGCCGTGCAGGAGATGAAACTCTTCTGGTGTGCGAGGGGCCCCTCCGCCTTCGCTGACGCTACGGCACCTCCCCGGCGAATCCGGGGAGGGAAGCCGTGCAAATCTGCACCGATTGTGGTTTTTGAGGCAGGCCCAAAACGGTTAATGGCAGCACTGCTTCCCTCCCCACAAGCGACAGCGCTGTGGGGAGGTGCCGAACGTATGTGAGGCGGAGGGGCACCTCGTAAACCACAAACCTACTTACTCTCTTCTTCAGCAACCGCCAGCCCGGCGGTTTTGCTTCTCTGGCAGGGCATGTTGCCGGCGTGGTCTTCGGCCAGCTCGGTGGTGCAGGCGCCGTCGCCTTCGACGGGAAGTGTCAGTTCGTAGTAGCTGCGCGTCAGCTCAGGGCGGGTGTTGTCGGCGGTCAGCGATGTCTGGACCATCGCCAGTCGGCATTCGTGGCGTTCGGGAGAAGTGTCGGCGAGGCCGGCGGAGAAATGTGTGGCTGTGGCCTGGTGTTCGTCGTCGTCCCACGTCAGGTGGTTTTCCGGTGAGATCCCCTCCGGGCAGTGCCCGGCGCTGGGGCAGAGCCGGATGGTGAGTTCATCTTCTTCGCCGCCCTGTTCGATGACGGCTTGTTCGTAGGGAGGGTGATCGCTGTTGGGTTCACAGCCGTCGTCGTCGTGGGCATAGGCGGCGACAGACCATACCCCGTGCAGGTCGTCGGCGGCGGGGGCTGCGGGGCTGAGGGTTGGAGGCTCGCAGCCGTTGCAGCCGACAAGCCCCAGCGTGACAGCGGCGGTGATGGTGGTGAGCTGCCAGAAGCGCGCATTCATCAGTTGTACTCCACGGTTTCGGATGCGGCACCGCTGTTGGTGTGGATGTCACTGACATCAACGGAGACGTCGAGTTCGTCGCTGACGCTGCCGTCGAGTTCGACGGTCACCCGTGTGGTGGGCACACCGTCGTAGCCGTCGACGGACTCGCCGTCGGTGGTGGTGGAGACATCGGCGACGTCGATGGGCTGGCCCGGATGGGCGACCTCGACGTTAAGCTCGTCGACGTCGTCGGCATCCACGGCGATAGGGGCGCCGGTGGGGGTGTGGCGGTCGTGCATCCGATAAGATCCGGAGGGGGTGCCGGACCCGGAGATCGAGAGCTCTTCGGCGGGAGGATAGGCAACCCGGAAGGTCAGCTCATCGGCCTCGGTCAGCTCCATGTCGTCGATGATCAACTGGTCGGTGCCGACGAGCTCGAAGGGATCGGTGGTCGTTTCGTAGCCCACCGGCTCGCCGCCGTCGTCTTCGAGGTGATGGCCCTCGATGTGGAACCGATAGGTGCCGGTGGGAAAGTCGTGCAGCTCTTCCCAGTACACCACCCATTCGGGGCCGTCGTCGTGTTCGCGGAGGCGGGTGAGCATGGTGAACTGACGGTTGTCGTAGCTTCGCTGGTTGTCCCAAATGACGGTCTCAAATTCGTCGTCGTCACCCATCCGCTGCAGGGTGACCCGCGGGGCCTGCGGCATCTCGGCGCCGGGGTCGCCGCCGAGCCAGGCGACTTCGACGGGATCGCGTCGTTGCACCTGGTCGTTGGGCGCTTCGGTGATGGTCCCCACCAGATCGGGGTCCGTGGTTTCGACGGGGAACTCGTCGCTTCCTCGTGGCGGGAACTCCTCGGGAAGCGCGGCGGGGTGTTCGAGCTGGTCGTCGTCGATTTCGTCGAGCATCAACCCAACGGCTTCCACGGCGCGGTCGACCAGAAAATCGCCGAACCGATGGCCCCAGGGGCTCATGTCCGCTTCGTAGCCCCCTTGCAGCCAGGAGAAGGCGTAGTTCGGGTAGTCGTCGGGTGCCTGAGGGGTGGAGATGCCGGGGAAGGGCGGCAGTTCGCCGCGAAGGTTTTTTGGCAACAGATACAGCAGGTGGTCCTGGGCGTAGCCCCAGGTGAAGGAGTCGAGCGGGTCGATGCCGAGCTCGTCGCGCAGCTCGCGCTGGATCTGCCAGCCCAGGCTCATGCTCAGCTCACCGGGCATGGTCACTACGGTCAGATCGTTCAGTTGGATCGCCGTGGTCTGGCTTTTGGAGATCAGGCTCATGGGCCGGTGGCTCAGAATCTGATGGAAGCCCAGAAGCCCGCAGCCGTAGCCGTCGGGCGCGATATGTTCGTCGAAGGCGTCGCCGGGATCGCTGGCGCACTGGATGCCGCCGTAGATGTCGTCGGCGAACTCGTCGCCCTCATACCCCAGGTACTCGTGCAGGATCGGGAAGCGGTGGGTGTGGGCGTTGAGCGTCCAGTCGTCGGTGGTCTCCATCGACTCGATGGCGTCGATGGTGCGGTCGGCGAGGTGAGCGCCGAGGTTTTCGTAGCGCTGGGTGTGGCTGTGGCCGTCGCGGTCTCCGCGCGGCGACATGGTCCCGCCGTTCTGGTTGAAGTACATCACCGGTACATGGTCGTCGTACAACTCGGCGAGTCGGTGTTCGAGCATCGTTTCGGCGCCGATGATGACGTCGTCGTTTGCATAGGGTCCGCTGTGGACGGTGCCGTGGGTGCCGAAGCTGGTCAGAAGCGCCCGGGGGGTGCCGTCGGGGTCGTCGACGCGAAGCAGCAGCACCCGGTTGTCGTCAAACGGCGGGGTCTGGCTGCGGCGGTCCGAGGAGATGACGTCATCGGTGTCGAACTCCTCGACGATCTCCCAGCCCATCTCGGCGGGTTGCAGATCGTCGACGGCGTCGACGGCGGCTTCGGCCAGTGATTCGACGAGCCACTGGAAGGGCTGGTCGTGAAACTCGTCGATGCCGAACATGCCCAGGGGGATGGCGGTGTCGTCGGGGCCGGGAAGCTGCCAGAAGCGGGCGGGCCCGGAGTGGGTGTGGGACCCGGAGATGATGAGGCTAGAGCGCCAGTCATCGCCGGTGTGTTCCTGGAGTTTGCGGGCCACCGCCTCGTGCACGGCGCCGGTGGGGAAGATGATGGGAGCGCGAACGAACACAAGCTGGCGCTGCCCGTCGTCCACCGCGAGCCCGCGGGCGGTGAGCCCGTGCATCTTGCCGTGGCTCGCCTCCAGCGATTCCACATAGCGCCCGTCGTTGGTCGCCGCCCGCGAGCCGTAGCCGCCAAGCGACAGACCGATGGGGAACTTCAGGAGGTTTTCGGAGACGCCGGCCTGCAGCGGGGCGGCTTCGTCGCCGCCGGGATGTTCGCCGGTGATCTCGCCGGTGAAGGGGACACAGTGGCCGTTGTCGGAGCAGACGTCGCCGTCGGCGCAGTCCTCGTCGAGGATGCAGGAGACGCGGCAGTAGTCGCCGTCGCACCAGG
>SKMT01000411.1 GCA_007120915.1 Myxococcales bacterium
CTGCGAGTGGGGAGCTGGCGCGAAGCGCCTGAGGGGCCGATCGTTTCGGCACTCAACTTCATGACCGCCCCCTCCGTCTGCTTCGCAGACACCTCCCCCGGCGCTGACGCTTCGGGGGAGGAACTATTTGCCCACCTCACCCACTTCAAAGATCATGACCTCTCAATTCATCCCAGACGTTTCATCGGACTTCTCGCATCTGCCCCGGCTGTGCGAGCTGCTGTGCGACGCTCGCATCGCCGTGCTCACCGGGGCGGGTTGTTCTACCGCCTCGGGGATTCCCGACTATCGGGGCCCAGAGACGGGGAAGAAGGAGCGCAATCCCATCCTGTACACCCAGTTTGTGCGAAACCCGGCGGCTCGCCGCCGCTACTGGGCGAGAAGTGCGGTGGGCTGGTTGCGCATCCGCCAGGCAGAGCCGAACGACGCCCACTTTCATCTCGCCGAGTTGGAGCGCAGAGGTAGACTGACGGGGCTGATCACCCAGAACGTCGACGACCTGCACAACGCCGCCGGTAGCCGCCATGTCGTCGAGCTGCACGGGTCGCTGTCGGAGGTAGTCTGCCTGGAGTGTCGTCACGTCGTACACCGCGACGACGTCCAGCAGCGCATCGAGCGCGCCAATTTGGGCTGGACAGCCCGCGGGGAGATCGAAATTGCGCCCGACGGCGACGTGGAGCTGCCCGACGACATCCCCGATGACTTTCGGGTACCTGACTGCACCGAATGTGGCGGCATTCTGAAGCCGAACGTGGTGTTCTTCGGCGAAAATGTCGCAACCTCGGTGGTCGAGCGCGCCTGGCAGGTCGTCGATGCCGCCGATGCGCTTCTGGTGGTCGGCTCGTCGCTGACGGTGTACTCCGGGCTTCGCTTCGTTCGCGGCGCCGCCTCCGATGGCAAGCCGGTGGGCATCATCAACCTCGGCGAAACCCGTGGCGACGACCGTGCTGACGTGCAGGTACACGCCCGGGTCGGCGAAGCGCTGGACCGTCTGTGCCGCCGGTTATGAATCGGCGGGGATCGTGATTAGTTTCGGGGCAAACCGAACCACAGCCCCCCCCGAACGGAGCAACGATGACGGCGAGAATCACCGACACCGGCGAATACCAACTCTTTCGAGACACCAATGGCCATCAGGTACTGAAGCTCGACGGCACCCAGCTTCTTCTTGTCCAGGGCCCGCAAGGAGAGGTGATGGCGAGCCGCGAGACCGACTTCGAGCCTGATCAGCTTCTGGACAGTGGCGAGTTCAAGTTCATCGAATTCGACGAAGAAGACGGCGAGGACCACCGACTTCTGCTGCAGCGCAGCGGTGACTTCCGGGTGGTGCTGTTTGTGGAGGGACTTCCCCAGGGGCCGGACGACGAAGTGTTGTGTCGGTTCAGCGAGGAGGTAGTGGGCCTCGATGAGGTCGACACCTACGTGCGTTCGCTTCGCGCTGCAGCCATCGACGGCCGCGAACGGCTCTCCACCAACGATCCCGTCGAAGCGGTGCGGCATCACTTCCGATCGCTGGACTTCCCTGCCGAAAAGACGATGCTTCTGGACCACGCTCACCGCCGCCGCGCCGCCGAAGAAACGATCGCGGTTTTGGACCGGCTCGAAGACCGCAACTACGACTCGTTGCGCGACGTCGTTGCTGCCG
This sequence comes from Myxococcales bacterium, assembly GCA_007120915.1. Classification (GTDB taxonomy): domain Bacteria; phylum Myxococcota_A; class Bradymonadia; order Bradymonadales; family Bradymonadaceae; genus SLJM01. The sequence goes on from SKMT01000411.1 coordinate 1,646, forward strand.
CCGCCAGGCTGGAGCGGATCGACGAACTGGGCGTCGATGAGGCATCGGTCGACGAACTCATCGAGCTGATCGAAGCGATGGAACCCGCCGAATTACACGAACTTCGCGAGTACGAACGGCGGTTTGGTCGACGCGACGACGTGCTGGAAGCAATTGAGAGGCAACTCGGCGAGTCGTAAGTCCCTGTGTTAGCGTGCGTGTTGTATTGACGACGTAATGATGTTGAAGCAGTGGAGCGCAGTTCATGATCGACGAGTACACACCTCAACGACCGGGCGTCGAATCCGTCGACGCCGACAATCTCCAACTGTTTTGCGGCGACGAGTTGCCGTCCATCGGCACTGCGGTGGCCATCGGTGACGGTGACCGCCGCCTGTTTGCGGTGGTGCGCCGCCACGCCGGCGCCCGCCGCGTCGACGCCTGGCTGCCCTGCCGGCCCGACTGGGTGAAACCGACGACGCCCATCGAACCGACGGGCCGGCCCGCCGGATTTGCCCCGCCACAACAGGGCCCGCTGACCATTGACGCCTCGCTGATTCGCCCCGCCGAGCCCGATGACGTGCTGTTGTGGCCCGAGGCACCGGCCTACAACGAGCTGTCGGGCCGCCGCGGCGTCGTCAAAACGGACATCGCCGCCCTGGACGTTCTCGCACCGATCTGCGCCGGAGGGCTCAACCTGATCATCGACCAGTCCAAGCGATGCGAGGCGTTCTTCCGGCTCGCCTCGCTGACCTTCGATGACCTCAACCCCGAATCCGCCCTGTATGCCGGACATCGCGGCGACCCTGCCCAACTGGGCGACAACATCCACTGGCACATCGACGCCGGCGACAGCCTCAACACCCAGATCGCCTCGCTGCAACTGGCCATCGCCGCCTCCCCGACGCTTCGCACACACCGTTCAGCAACCGCTGTGGTCGAGCTGCCGGACTTACACCCCCACCCCCCGTCGGCGACGCCGGCGCAGGATGGACGCCGCCGCGGTATCGCCGACATCGTCGCCCGGCTGGGCCGGCATCTCGTCTCCACCGACGAAGCCGAACTGACGACCCTTCTGCTTCTTCGTCCACCGTCGGACAACCCCGGGCTCGCCACCATCATCGACAGCCTGAGCCTGGGCGATGTCGACGCCACGCTGGTCATCGATGAAGAGGGGCGCTTGATGCCGGAGCGCTCCAGCTCCGATGCTCCCCTGGACGACGAAGACCAACAGCTTCGTCAACAACACCAACAGACCATGCACCTGGCCCGCCGCGCCGCCGATAAATCCGCTGTCTTCGGCGATGTGGAGCTGACCGACGACGAACGCCGGGCGATCGAGGAAGCGGAAGAGTTTCGCGTTCGGGTTTGAGCGTTGTACGGTCATTGATAACAGAGCTTTACCAGCGGACGGTTGCGCCCCGGCGATCCCGGTGCCTACGATGAGGTCGTTCATCGACATATGACATGTCATTTCGCGGTTGTGCGAAAATATTGCTCCCCCTTTTTCGAATGTGGAGGTTGTAGATGCACCGCTATACGAAGACGTTTCTAGTCGTATTCGTCGCTGTTTTGCTGACCGCTCCCCAGGTGTTCGCCGACGAAGCCGAAGGCCCGTCGGAGCTGGCGATCAGCGAAGCGAAAACCGCTCCCGACGTCGACGATCGAGAGCCCGTCGACGCCACCGACACCTTCAACGCCGGCGACCAGGTCAACGCCTGGATGGCTGTGCAGGCGCCGGAAGACACCACCCTGGAAGTGGTGTGGAAGGCCAACGGTGACGAAGTTCACAGCTTTGATCTCGATGTCAGCACCAGCCATCGCTGGCGCACCTGGGCGGCGATGAACGTCAGCCAGGCCGGCGACTGGGAAGTGGACATCCGCGACAGCAACGGCGACTCCCTGGAGACGTTGTCGTTTAGCGTCGAGGAGTAACCTGCTGCACTTCGTTCTCCCCCGCGCTGCGGGGGAGGATGTTTCCACCCTGTTCCAACCACTCCAACCAGCGGGGACCGTAGTTCGGCCAGGCCACCGCGGCGACGCGACGGCGCGTCAACCTGCGCAGTCGATGATCGGCGCTGGCGACCCACCGAATCGCCTCGACCCATCCGTCAATGTGACCGTCGACGACCTGGCGGCTCGGCTTCGCCAGCCATCGGTGCACTCCCGGCACGGACGACACCAGCGGTATTGCCCCCACCGACGCCGCCTCCAGAAGCGACACGGGAAGCCCCTCGTGACGCCCGGTTTCGGTGCGCTTCGAGGGAATCACCGCCGCGTCCCAACTGCGAAGATAAGCCCATTTTGTGTGCCCGAAGGCCGGCCCGCAGAACTCGACGCCCGCGCCTGCGAGCCGCTCCCATCGCCCACGCGCCGGCCCGTCGCCGACCACCTGCAGTTGCACGTTCTGTCCGTCGGCCCGCAGCCGACGCACCGCCTGCAACACCCGCTCCAGCCCTTTGATTGGCACCAGCCGACCCAGAAAGCCGAGGCGAAGCGCATCATCACTACCGACTGGCTTTTGTGACGGAGGTGCCGGTTCGTAGCCCATGGGAGCAACAGAGATGTTGGCTGTGCGCTGTCGACCTACCGCCTGCCGAAGCGTCGCCTGAAGGGGGCCGGTGGGCACCGTCGTCGGCGCCGAAACGATCCAGCGCCCCAGCGGCGCGGCCACCGGTTTCGGAAGCCCCGCCAGCAGTTGTACGCCCGCCGAGTGGCCCACCACCGACGAGGGCAGCCCCGTAACTGCTGCTGTGGCCCGGGCGACAAGCCCGCCGGGTATCAACCAGTGACCCACCACCCCGTCGTAGTCGGTGCTTCGACACGCCTGAACTGCTGCCGACAACATTGCCCCCACCGCAGGCACCGCCAGAAGCGCCCGCAACGGGCGTTCGGCCAGATTCTCCGGCGCCCCGGCCCCGAAAAACAACGTCTCCGCCCTGGGCGGTGCATACGGTACAAATCGAACGCTCAACCGCTCCGAAATCCGGTAGTCTGCCGCCCCGGGCCCCCGCCAGCAGAGCACATCGACCTGTTGCCCACAGTCTACCAACGCCTGACACCACCCGCGCACGAAATGGCCCGCCAGATCTCGTCGGTGGCGCGGAAAACTACTGGTGATCACCAACCATCGTCCCTCCCCCCCGCTCATGACACCTCCCGAACGAGCCGGCGCACCACTCCCCGCAACAGGATCCCGGCGATGGGCCCTGCAACGGCGCGCACGTTCAACCCGGAACGCTCGTCCTCGTAGACGGGACGCACCGTGGGCTGGGCAATCTCAGCATCCTGCTCGGCGAGCCGAAGCAGCAGGTCGTTCGGATAGCCATAGCGCGGATAGAGCCGGTGAAGCGGCAACTGCCGCAGCATACGGGCGCTGATGGCGGTGTACCCACACTGGGAGTCGCGAATCTCACCGTTGCCCGCCGCCAGCCCGGTTAACCAACCCAACAGCCAGGTGCCGAACCGGCGCACCGGCGGCATCGCATCGGCCTGTTCGTGCCCCAGCCGGTCGCCCTTGCTGTAGTCGGCCTGACCTCGGGCCACCGGTGCGATCACATCCTCCAGATCTGCCGGATCCATCTGGGCGTCCGCCGCCATCACGGCCACCACGTGTGCTCCCCGCCGAAGCGCCTCGCGGTACCCCATCGAGATTGCCCGTCCCACTCCGTAGTTAAACCCCAGCCGTACTGCCCGAACCCGCGGGCGTTGACTGGCAAACCGCCGGGCGACCTCCCAGGTATCATCAGGCGAGCCGTCGTCGACAACGATCACCTCATCGACGAACTCCGGCATCGTCTCCAGCGTCTTCGGCAACAGCTTTGCCTCCCGGTATGCAGGCACAACGACGGCAATTGTCTGCTCTTCATACATAACCGACATCCGAAATCACGACGTTCGCGCAAAACATCGGGTCTTGGGTCGTGCGTCTTAGGTCTTGGATCGTGGGTCTTGGGTCTTGGGTCGTGCGTCTTAGGTCTTGGGTCGTGCGTCTTAGGTCTTGGGTCGTGCGTCTTAGGTCTTGGGTCGTGCGTCTTGGGGGCTTGGGGTCGGCTCCAGATGCCCGGTGAACCTTCCGAGCCAATCTTCACCTGGTTTTCTCTGCGCTCTCAGCGTCTCTGCGGTTCCACTTCCCTCCGCCCCTCCGCGGTTCACCGCACAAACCAGGGTTCGGGGTCGACGGGCCGGCCCCGCCGACGAAGCTCGAAGTACAACTTCGGCCCTTCCACACTGCCGGTGTCTCCCGACAGCCCCACCACATCACCACGCTCGACTTCATCGCCGGTGTCGACCTTGATGTCGTCGAGATGGGCGTAGATGGAGTGATGTTCATCACCGTGGTCGACGATCACCAGATTGCCAAATCCGGGCATCCTGTCGGCCTCGGCGACGGTGCCGTCGGCGGTGCAACGCACCTGCGTGCCTGCATCGACCTTCCAGGTCAGCCCGGTGTGGCGAACCTTGGTGTAGGAGTCCTCTCGCTGTCGGGGGCCGAAGGGGTGGTCCACCGTAGCGTCCACGGGCGGCAACAACGTTCCCTTCTCGCGGTAGAAGTCGTCGTGAGCCGCCAGCGGATTGAGCAGATCCATCATCTGCTCCAGCCGCTTCAACGCCCGCTTCCGCTCCTGTTCCAGTTCTTCGTCGTCCTGTTCGCTCGCCTCATCTGCGACCTTTGCTCGTTGGGCCTCCACCTTCTCGGCGTCAGCCGCGAGATAGGCAGACTCAACGCCGAGCCGCCCCCGCCGCACCAGAAGGGCCGTGGAGTACTCGACGCCGGCGTCGATTTCGCCGAGCAGTTCGACATCGGACTTCCAGTGCAACTCTTCGATGTTGGAGGGGTGTTCGATGACCTGAGCGATCAGCCGGGCGTCGCCGGGCTGCCCGCTGGCCTCCATCCGCTGAGAAGTACGGTGGGCCCGGTCCCAGTCGGCGAGTCGGCCGGCGACATCGCGGCGAAGATCTTCGGTGGCGCGCCTGGCGGTGTCGGCGTCGGTCAACTCCCGGTACAGCCGCCGGTCCAACTGTTCGATCTCTTCGTCAGCCTGTCGGCGCTGGCTCACCGTGTCGGCGTGCTTCTGTTCCAGGTTGTTCAGCGTGTCGAACCACCCGGACTCCACCGCCGACGCCGCGCCGACTCCGCCGACGGCGACGATCAGAAATACTCCCCCGGCGATAAAGACCTGTCGTCTCACTGCTTCTCCTTCGGCCACTCCAGCATCGAATTCTTTGAGCCATCCGCCGGTGGTTGGCCACCAATCCAGCCCGCCACCGCCCCCAACAACAGAGCGACCACGAATAATGCCCCAGCCCACAGCGCCGAATCCAGCGCCGACATCGCACCGATGCCAGCGAGCCCGACGACAACGCGATCCAGCAACAGCGACCAGCCCACAAAACCCACCGCCGCCGCAGTTCCAGCCGACGCACCGACGACCAACCCACGCCACAACGCAGGAAAGCGCAACACCCGCGGTTTGGCGCCAAACACTTCCAGAAGATGGTGTTCACGGCGTTCACGACGACTGAGCATGCGCAGGAAATTCACCACCACCGCCAGCGCCGCGATCAAGGCTATCAACGCCGTCGCCCCCAGCGCTGCCACCATCCATCGAGCGTCGTCCATCCACTCCAACGATCTGGCATCGGGCACGTCGACGGCCACGACTTCCTGGCGTTCTTCAAGCGCCTCGGCTCGGGCGAGCAGCTCGATCTGGCCGGGCTTCCAGAGCACGGGCTCGATGATCAACAGCTCTGGGACCATCGCCTCGGTCACCCCCATCGAGGCGAGTTCGTCGTCACCGATGACATCACCGATTCGCTCGTAGGCGCGCGACGAATCGTGGTGTTCGACCCCGGCGACACCATCCCAGTCATCTATTTCCTCGACCATCGTCACCAGCGTCTGCTCGTCGGCACCGGGGTCGATGTAGACAACGGGTACAAACTGTTCGAACCAGTGATCGGCACCGGTTTGAAGCTGAATCAATGCTGCCGGCACGGCGGCCACAAGCCACAGCGCCACCGCCATCACCAGCACCACTGCGGTAGTCTGAGCTCGGTGAGCCGACAGCAACTGAAGTGGAGACCTCAACATCGGTCCACCTCCCCGGTGCGCTCCAGATTGCCATCACGAAGCCGCCATACCACCGGATTGGAGCGGCGGTTCATCGGCCGGCGCCCCAACACCACCACCGTCGTTCCATCGTCGCGAAGCCCTTCGAGCCAGGACAACACTACCCCTCGCACCGCCGGCTCCATCCGCTGGTGCACCCCGTCGATGACCACCGCCTGCGGATGGCCCACTGTCGCCATCGCCACCGCCACCAGAAGCTGTTGTTGTGCCGGAAGTGTGCCTACCGGTCGGTCGCGCTGAGGCATGAGCCCCAGAAAGCCAAGCACCTCCTCGGCAGCATCGACCGCCGCGTCGGTCTGACCTCGTGCGACCATGGGCAACACCGTGTTTTCTACGGCTGTGCGCTCTTCGAGAAACACCGGCTGTTGCGGGCAGCTTCCAACCTGTCGGCGCACTTCTGCGACCTCTTCGGCGCCGAGCCGATCGATGTTGCGCCCGGCGACCACCAGCTTCCCCGCTGTTGGGCGTCGCCTCAGTGTCATCACATCAAACACTGCGGTCTTACCGGCGCCGGAAGGCCCGACAATCTCGTGCCAGCTACCGGCATCGATGCGCAACTGAAGCCCGCGCACCGGTGGTTTACCCCCCCTGGAATCGGGGATTGTCACGTCTAGTAAGGCGATCAACCGTCAGCCCGTCAACTGCTCCTCGACCAGTGCGTCGATCGAGAGGTCTTCGTCCGGTTCGTCACAGCCGGTCCAGGCACGGACTCCGGTCGAGAAATTGCCGACCGGCGAAGTACGCTCCTGCTGCCACGCTCCGTTTACGCTTTCCAGTTGTTCAGTGTCGATGTCGTCTCCCGATACCCGCATCGTCTCCAACTTGTCCGTGTCGGCCGTCACCTTGTCGTCGGAGTCGGAGATGTTGGACTTTGCGTCGGCTTCGATTTCAAAGTCGGATGGCGGGTCAATAATCTGGGTTTCGGGAACCTCTTCTTCCTCGGTGCTACTGTCATCTTCTCCGGTCAGATTGATGTCGGCGTCTTCAATGTCGACGTCGTCATCGCCCTCCACACTTTCGAGCTGGTCTTTGAGGCTCGACAGATCGACGTGCTCCTGGTCGGCCGGGTCTTCGAAGCCCTCCATCGCCGCTTCCTGTTGTAGCGCGTCGATCCCGTCCTCTTCCAGTTCCACCGCCGCCTGGGGCACGCGGTCCTGGCCGGGCTGAAACTCCTTGATCTTATCGCGGTATGCCTGACGCAGCTCGTCCTGGGTCTTCTCCAGCGGTTCGAGTCCGACCTGTTCGTCGTATTTTCCGGCCAGCAGATTCTTGAACAGGCTGCGGTGGCTGGCCTTCATGACCGACTTGATCTTTTTGTTGCGCGCTTCACCTTCCAACCCCTCTACGATCTCTTCGTAGGAGGTGATCTTGGTGTCGAGAATCGCGCCCCCGTGAAACAGTTGGGTCTCGATTTTGTTGTCCGTTGAGCCCCGGTCCTCGGTCTGGATGTGAAAGGTCACACCCCGGTGCTCGATATCGTTGTTGTAGCCGATCAGCATGGTCGCAACTCCGCGCGTGGTATCAGTCACTGCATTTCACATCCGGTTCTGGCGTTCAGTTTGCCTTCCATCGTCGATCAGCGCAACCGACGTCCAACCGCGGAGGCACTGAGAAATTGAACCGCAGAGACGCAAAGGGCGCAGTGGAAACCATTCAAGATTACACTGGCGACAGTTTCTTGGCGTCCTTGCCTGTGCGACCGCCGTCTGACCAGCGACCGGCAGGTCGCGTTCTCTCAGTAGACATCCAGTCCACCTACGCATATCGTCGACCACAGAGATGAACCTTCGTTGCAAGGCCAACTGACTATGTCCAACCGCCCCATCGGCATTTTCGACAGCGGCGTCGGCGGGTTGACCGTGATGCGCGAGATGATCCGGCAGTTGCCCGGCGAGCATTTTGTCTACCTCGGCGATACCGCCCGGGTGCCCTACGGAAACCGGGGAGCCGAGACGGTGTGCCGCTATGCGCTGAATGCGGCGTCCTTTCTGCGTGACCACCGGGTCAAGGCACTGGTCGTCGCCTGCAACACGGCGTCGGCCTTTGCGCTCGACGCACTTCGCGACCAGTTGGATATCCCCGTGTTCGGCGTAATCGAGCCGGTGGCCCGCCAGGCCGCCGAGCACACAGAGAGCAGTGAAATCGCCGTGCTCGGCACGCGGGGCACCATTCGAAGTGGCGCCTACAAGCACACCCTTTTGAATCTTCGCGCCGGATTGGACGTCCATTCTATCGCCTGTCCTCTTCTGGTCCCGCTGGCCGAAGAGGGCTGGCTGGAAGGCAACGTCACCGACGAAGTGCTCGCACGCTATCTGACTCCCATCGCCGACACCGCCACGGACACTGTGATTCTGGGCTGCACACACTATCCCATTTTGCGCAACGCCATCGGTGAAGCCACCGAACGGCTTCCGCTGGCGACCCCGGCGCTGTTGGACTCCGCGTCGGCGACCACCGCCGCCGTCGCCGAACAACTCGGCGACGCCGGGTTGCTGCGCGGCGACGATTCCGGCGTGGGTACCCGAACGTTTTGTCTGACCGACCTGCCGGAGCGGTTCGCCGCGACTGCGGAGCTGTTTTTTGGCCGGCCCCTCGACGGTGAATGCCGCCACGTCAATATCACCGACGATCCGACGTCGACCACGGAGTAAACGATGCACCGACTTCGACGCCATCTTCTCGCAGCGGTCACGGTGATGACGCTGTCGTTGGTCGCCATCGCCCCGGCTGGCGCCGGCACCGTCGCCGGACTCGGCATCGAATACGGCGACGACGTCGACGAGCGTCTCGTCGAAGATCTGAACGACGAACTGCAGGCGATCTTCGATGAATCCTCCCGGTTTGGTTGGCTGCCCGACGAAGAGGGTTTCGTCGATCTGGAGGAACGGCTGCGCGGTTGTTTCGACGAGATCTGCCTGCTCGAGATCGCCTCGGAGTTGGACGCGACGGTGGGGCTGACCATCGAGTTCTGGGAAGAGGACGAAATCTACGAGTGGGAAGTGCGCTTCTACGACTTGTTGGAAGGAGAGTTGGCCGCCGAGGACGGGGGAAGCTGTGCGCTGTGCGGGCGCTCCGAAGTTCTGGAGCAGTTTCGGGCGTCGATCCACGGTCGGCTGGTGACCCTGGACGTTGAGGAAGCCCCGGACGACCAGCCGGACGAGCAACCAGATGACGAACCGGACGTCATCACCGAAGTGCACCTTGAGGGGATCCCCGATGACACCGATGTTCTGCTCGATGGTGAGCAGGTCGGCAGCGGAGACACTGTATTGGAGTTGGGAGAGGGTACCCATCAGGTCGACCTGATGGGCGATGACCACGACGACGTGTTCGAAGAATTCGTCATCGACGAAGACTCCCCACCGACCAAGCATGTGCGCATGCACATGGCCGGCGAGCGCCCGGAGCTAAACACCGTGCTCGCCCGCGGCGACGCGCTTGCCGGATGGCTCGGCGCCGCCCGGCCCTACGTCGGCTGGTCTACCCTCGTCGCCGGCACCGGACTGACCGCCGGTTCCTTCTTTCTGGCCCGAATGCACGGCCAGCCCACCTGTGGACCCGACACCCCCGCCCAGCGCTGCCCCGAGTTGCACAACACCGCAGCGTTGGCAACGACCACCACCATCGTCGGCGTGCTCGCCATCGTCGGTGGCGCCACCCTCGTCGCCTGGCCCTGGCTGACCGACGACCCCGGTGTGGATGGCGAGGCTGACGGCCTCGACGACGCCGACGCCTCCGAAGAGTCCAGTCTTCGGATTACTCCGTCGTTTGGCGAAGACTACGGTGGCATCTCCGTATTCGGTCGGTTCTAGTCCGACCCCGCAGACCTCCCCGCGTCATGATGGTACCCCACAAATCTTAGTTGTTCTCAATAGAATGAGGTTCGCGTAACCCCCGCCCCTCGACGACACCCCCCGGCGACACGGACATTTGCCCCCTCGCTCCGATCCCGTATAGTCACGGGATTGTAATGAAGTTTCGCTGTACACATCCCGCCGCTACACTGGAGGTATCCATCGTAGCGGCCATGACTCTGTTGACGGTCCTGTTCGCCGTCGGATGTGCCACCCCTCCGGATCGCGACATCGAACAGGTCGAACCGACCTTCGAGTTGCCCGAGGACTGGTATCACCACGACGCAGATGGTGAACCGGTAGATGATGATTGGTGTGCCGACTTCGGGGAACCGGAGCTGGCACAACTGCTCGAACGAGTCTTCGAGCACAACCTGGATTTGCAGATGGCACAGGCTCGCATCGAAGAATCGAGGGCGCTTCTGGAGCAGCAGCGTGCGCGCCGGATGCCGCGCATCGCCGCCCAGGCAGGCGCGGGCGCGGCATAGGCCGCC